>JAEXBL010000396.1 GCA_023394015.1 Pseudomonadota bacterium
GCGGCGTGATGGTGAATCAGGAAGACGTGATCGCCGCCGTGATTGCCGCCGTGCTGGTGGCCCTGCTGTCGGTGTTCTTCCAGAAGACCAAGACCGGCCGCGCATTGCGCGCCGTGGCCGACGACCACCAGGCGGCGCAGTCCATCGGCATTCCGCTGGGGCTGATGTGGGTCATCGTGTGGTCGGTGGCCGGCGTGGTGGCGCTGGTGGTGGGCATCATCTGGGGCAGCAAGCTGGGGGTGCAGTTTTCGATCTCGCTGGTGGCGCTCAAGGGCCTGCCGGTGGTGATCCTGGGCGGGCTGACCTCGCTGCCCGGCGCCATCATCGGCGGCCTGATCATCGGCGTGGGCGAGAAGCTGTCCGAGGTCTACCTCGGCCCCCTGATCGGCGGCGGCATCGAAACCTGGTTTGCCTACGGCCTGGCGCTGTGCTTCCTGCTGGTGCGCCCGCAGGGCCTGTTCGGCGACAAGATCATTGACCGCGTATGAAATACGCGGCGCACTTTGGAACAAAGGGCCTGCCGAAGGCAGGTGAGGTTCTTGCAGTGCAGGCTCACTTGCGCAGCAAGCTAGGCCGCAACTACAAGATCATCGATCGCGTCTGACCCTGGTCGAGAAGAGAGACAACAGCCATGTTTTACCGTGAAAACGGCCAGTTCAAGACGAACTACCGGGCCGATCAACAAATCTTCGCCGTCGCCCAGGACCGCTGGGCGGTGCTGGCCCTGCTGCTGGTGGCCTTCGTGGCGGTGCCGCTGCTGGCCAGCGACTACACCTTCCAGGCCATCCTGATCCCGTTCCTCATCATGTCGCTGGCGGCGCTGGGGCTGAACATCCTGGTGGGCTACTGCGGGCAGATCTCGCTGGGCACCGGCGCCTTCATGGCGGTGGGCGCCTACGCGGCCTTCAACTTCCAGGTGCGCTTCGACGGCATGCCGCTGCTGGTGTCGCTGCTGGGCGGCGGCGTGGTGGCCATGGTGTTCGGCATGGTGTTCGGCCTGCCGTCCCTGCGCATCCGCGGCCTGTACCTGGCGGTGGCCACGCTGGCGGCGCAGTTCTTCATGGACTGGCTCACCAGCCGCGCCGCCTGGGTGACCAACAACTCCTCGTCCGGCTCGGTGAGCGCGGGGCAGCTGTCGATCGCCGGCTGGCAGATCGACACGCCGATGGAGAAATACCTGCTGTGCCTGGGTCTGCTGTGCCTGCTGGCGCTGGCGGCCAAGAACCTGGTGCGCGGCGCCATCGGCCGCGAATGGATGGCCATCCGCGACATGGACGTGGCCGCCGCGGTGATCGGCATCCGCCCCATGTACGCCAAGCTGAGCGCGTTTGCCGTCAGCAGCTTCATCGTCGGCGTGGCCGGCGCGCTGTGGGCCTTCGTGCACCTGGGCGCCTGGGAGCCGGCGGCATTCTCCATCGACCGCTCGTTCCAGCTGCTGTTCATGATCATCATTGGCGGGCTGGGCTCCATCGTCGGCAGCCTGTTCGGCGCCGCCTTCTTCGTGCTGCTGCCGCTGTTTCTCAACAACGTGCCGCACTGGCTGGGCCTGCCGATCTCCACCGCCACCGCCACCTACCTGGAGCACATGATCTTCGGTGCGCTGATCGTGTTCTTCCTCATCGTCGAGCCGCATGGCCTGGCGCGGCTGTGGTCCACCGCGCGCCAGAAGCTGCGCGTCTGGCCGTTCCCGCATTGACATGAGACACCCCCCTGAGTCGCTTCGCGCCTTCCCCCCTCTCCTGCGGGAGGGGGGACAACGCCAGCGGGCGGGCCAAGCCCTTCCGCGGCGTTCGCTGATACGGCCTGCTCCGCGGCCATCGGTGGGGCCGATGCTTGTGCAAGCGTGCCGTCTCATGGTTCGCCCTGACATCGGGCCGTCTTCGGTCCACGTTTTTCCCTCGTGCTTCAACCACCATCAAAGGAGACATTCATGAAGCTTTCCAAGACCCTGATCGCCGCTGCGGTGGTCGCTGCTTCGACGATCGGCTCCAGCGCCGCCGTGGCGCAGGAACAGTTCATTCCGCTGCTGGTGTACCGCACCGGCCAGTTCGCGCCGCTGGGCATTCCATGGGCCGACGGCAAGCAGGACTACCTGAAGCTGGTCAACGCGCGCGGCGGCGTCAACGGCGTGAAGATCGCCTTCGAGGAGTGCGAAACCGCCTACGACACCGCCAAGGGCGTGGAGTGCTACGAGCGCCTGAAGAACCGGGGCGGCGGCGCGGCCGGCTTCGACACCCAGTCCACCGGCATCACCTTCGCCGTCAGCGAGAAGGCGCCGGCCGACAAGATGAGCATCATCACCATGGGCTACGGCCTGTCGCAGTCGGCCGATGGCCGGGTGTTCGAGTACAACTTCCCGTTCATGGGCAGCTACTGGACGGCGGCCGACGCCATGATCCAGGACATCCTGAAGAAGGAAAAAGGCAGCCTCAAGGGCAAGAAGATCGCGCTGGTCTACCACGACTCGCCCTACGGCAAGGAGCCCATCCCGCTGCTGCAAAAGCGCGCCGAGAAGGAAGGCTTCCAGCTGATGCTGCTGCCCGTCACCGCCCCCGGCGTCGAGCAGAAGTCCACCTGGCTGCAGATTCGCCAGCAGCGCCCCGACTACGTGATGCTGTGGTCGGCCGGCGTGATGACGCCCGCCGCCATCCGCGAGGCGCAGGCCACCAACTTCCCGCGCGAGAAGATCTACGCCATCTGGTGGGCCGGCTCCGACCACGACGTGAAGGACATCGGCGCCGGTGCCAAGGGCTACAACGCCGCCACCATCCACAACACCGCCGAGCGCGACAAGGTGCACGACGACGTCAAGGCGATGCTGTACGACAAGGGCCAGGGCACGGCCAAGGACGCCAGCGAGCTGGGCGCCATGGCCCACACGCGCGGCATGGTCATCTCCATGCTGCAGGTGGAGGCCATCCGCACCGCGCAGGAGAAGTACGGCAAGGGCAAGGTGATGACGCCCGAGCAGATTCGCTGGGGCTACGAGAACATCAACCTGACCCAGGAGCGCCTGAACGAGCTGGGCTTCGGCAAGATCCTGCGCCCCTTCAAGACCAGCTGCGACAACCACCTGGGCACCGACTGGGCGCGCATCGCGCAGTGGGACGGCAAGGGCTGGAAGGTGGTCTCCGACTGGTACCAGGCCGACAAGTCCCTGGTCGAGCCGCTGGTGAAGGAGTACGGCGAGAAGTACGCCAAGGAGAAGAACGTCAAGGTGCGCACCTGCAACTGACGCCCGGGCGCCTTGCGGCGCCCATCCCCTGCCAAGGGGCGCAGCCCG
>JAEXBL010000061.1 GCA_023394015.1 Pseudomonadota bacterium
TCTGCAGGCCGGGCACCCAGGCGCGCGGCGGCGGGGCGACGATGCGGCTGTCGGTCAGCGCGCCGGCGGGCAGGCGGTGGCCGGCGCCGAAGGGCCGGTGGCGGTCGCCGAACCGGTCGGCCGGGCCATAGCTGATGGCGCCGGGACGGTGCTGGAAGTGGAAGCGGTCGTTTGGCGGGCGCACGCGGTCGCGGCCCCCGTTCAGGCCGCGGCGGTAGCGGTCGCTGGCGTGGTAGTGCGGCAGCCAGTATTCGCCGGGCGCCAGCGGAAACCACGCCGCGGCGGGGCCGCCGCCCACGGCAACGCTCCTGTTTGCGCCGCCGACGAAGGCCACCAGCGCCGGCGCGTACACCGGCCGCGGCTCGAAGGTGCCGGGCACCCAGGCCCAGCGCGGGCCGATCTGCGTCCAGCGGCCGTAGTGCGAGGGCGCAAAGCCCCAGGGCGCGTCGTCCACCCAGGTCCAGCCCCAGGGCTCGATCCAGGCCCAGTGGCCGTAGCGGTAGGGCGCCCAGTCGGCCACGGTGACCTGCGGATACCACACCGGGCCGTAGGTGGCGTCCTGGGCCCATTCGCCGTGGGCGTCGAGCAACTGGTAGCCGGGGATGTCGCGCGGCAGGTACCGGGCCGAGGCGGAGCGCTCTTCCAGCGCGTCGCGGTCGGCCACCCAGTGGTCGAAGCCGTCGCGCTGGGCGCCGCCGGCCTGCGTGACGGCCAGGTCGCGCCCGCTGAACTGCACCCACTGGCGCTGGCCCACGTGGCTGGCCTGTCCCGCCTCGCCGTAGGCGGTGGCGCTGCCGGCGTGCACCGTCAGGCGGGTGGTGGCCGCGCGCAGGTCCACGTCGATGCGGTATTCGCCCGGCTGCTTGGCCACCACGGCCAGGTGCGGCGTGTCGACTTCGACCCGCTCGCCGGGCCGCAGCTGGCGCACGCGCACCGACACGCTGCCCTCCATCAGCGCCACCTGGGTGGTGTCGTCGTCCAGCGTGGTCACGCGCAGGTCGGCCGGGCCGGCAAGGCGCAGCGCAGTCCAGCCGCCGTGCAGCTCGGCGCGGGCGCCGGGGCTGGCGACGAGGCGGGTGCCGGTGGTCACCGGCCAGTTGATGGCCGCCGCCTGCAGGCGCTGCCCGTCGGGGGCGATCTGCACGGCGCCTTCCTGCGCGGTGAGGGTGGCCACGCGCGCGGGCGGGTCGGCCTGGGCCCAGCCCAGCAGGGGCGCGGCCAGCAGCAGCGCGCCACCGAGCCAGCGGCGCCAGGACGTGGTGAGGTGTGGCGTCATGATGATGAGACAGCGGCGGAAACCAGGCGTTCCGGCCTCTTCATAACGCGCCGGCGCCGCATTCGGTTTGCCGGGGTGGCCGCGGCAGCGCAAAGCCGCGGCCAAGTTTGCAAGCAACGGTGACATGGCCGGCAGGGTGCCCGGCCAGTGCATCCGGCATGAAACAGGGCGCTATCGCCCGTCCATCAAGCGACGGCAGCTCTCAATTTCATACCGAACGGGGCGGCTCAGCCCGCCAGCGCCGCCTTCACCGCGCTGCTGACGGCGCCCATGTCGGCCTTGCCGGCCAGGCGCTGCTTGGCGGCGCCCATCACCTTGCCCATGTCGCCGGGGCCGCTGGCGCCCAGCTCGGCCACGATGGCCTTGACCTCGGCGGCGATCTCGTCGGCCGACAGGCGGGCGGGCAGGTACGGCTGCAGCACCTGGATCTCGGCGGCTTCCTTGTCGGCCAGGTCCTGGCGGCCCGCCTGGGTGAAGGCGGCGATGCTGTCCTTGCGCTGCTTGATCAGCTTGTCGATGATGGCGATGACGGCAGCGTCGTCCAGCGTCACGCGCTCGTCCACCTCTTTCTGCTTCATCGCCGCCTGCAGCAGGCGGATGGTGCCCAGGCGCTCGCCGTCCTTGGCGCGCATGGCGGTCTTCATGTCTTCGGTGATCTGGTCTTTCAGGCTCATGGTTTCATCCTGCAAATACAACAAAGGCCCGCTGAGCGTCCTCGGCGGGCCTTTGGATGGGGGCGCAAAAACGCCGATCAGTACAGCTTCTTGGGCAGCTGCTGGCTGCGCACGCGCTTGTGGTGGCGCTTGACGGCAGCGGCTTTCTTGCGCTTGCGCTCGGCAGTGGGCTTTTCGTAGAACTCGCGGGCGCGCAGCTCGGTCAGCAGGCCCAGCTTTTCCACGGTGCGACGGAAGCGGCGCAGCGCCACGTCGAACGGCTCGTTTTCTTTGACTCGGATCGTCGTCATTCAATTTCCAGAGGTACGCGGCCAGAGGGTGACGCGGCGTGGAACGGGGTAGATCAGGCCCCGGCGCCTGCAAGACTCACCTTGCACCGCAAGGTTGTTGCCCCGCACATTCGAACTAGTATGGCCGGCGGGGCGATTGCCAGCAAAAACAGCGGATTATAACCCCCCTGAGCCGCCTGCGGCGTCTTCCCCCCTTGAAGGGGGGGCAACGCTGGTGGTCGGGGGGCCCCCGCCCACGGCGTTCCCGGATCGCCTGCTCCGCGGCGGCTCGGGCGGCCTGCTGCGCGGCCTGACTACGGAGGGGCGGCGCCTGTTTTCACCGCTTGCCGCGCGGCCAGCGCCTCGGCGCAGGCGTGGGCGCTGGCCCAGGCCCACTGGAAGTTGTAGCCGCCCAGCCAGCCGGTCACGTCCACCACTTCGCCGATGAAGAACAGGCCCGGCTGGCGGCGCGCTTCCATGGTCTGCGACGACAGCGCGCGGGTGTCGACGCCGCCCACGGTGACTTCGGCCTTCTTGTAGCCCTCGGTGCCGGTGGGCGTGAGCGGCCAGCGCTGCAGGCGATCGGCCAGTTGCAACAGGGCCTTGTCGCTGGCCTCGTTGATGGGGCGCTGCCAGGCCGCGTCCTGCGCCACCCAGGCCTCGGCCAGGCGCTGCGGCAGCCAGGCGGCCAGTTCGTTCACGATGCGCTTGCGCGAGCGCGCCTTGGCGGCCAGCAGCGCGGCGGCCAGGTCCACCTCGGGCGCCAGGTCGATCACGATGGGCGTGCCCGGCCGCCAGTAGCTGGAGATCTGCAGCACCGCCGGCCCCGACAGGCCGCGGTGGGTGAACAGCAGGTCTTCGTCGAAGCTGATGCGCTGCTTTTTGTCGCCGGTGCTGATGCGCACCGGCAGCGACAGTCCCGCCAGTTGCGCATACGGCGCCCAGGCCGCGCCGTCGAAGGTCAGCGGCACCAGGCCAGGGCGCGTGTCGGTCAGCTTCAGGCCGAACTGGCGCGCCAGTTCGAAGCCGAGGCCGCTGGCGCCGATCTTCGGGATCGACAGGCCGCCGGTGGCGACGACCAGCGTGGGTGCCTCGGCCGTGCCGTGGTCGCTGTCAACCACATAGCGGCCGGCGCCTGATCCAGCGGCGCCAGCGGCATGTTCGGCCTGAAAGGCCACACGCTGCACGCGGCAAGGCTGCCAGCGCTGCACATTGCCGCCGTGCGCGGGCGCGGCGGCGCATTCGGCCAGCAGCAGATCGATCAGGTCCTCGGCCGAGCGGTCGCAGAACAGCTGGCCCTTGTGCTTCTCGTGCCAGGGCACGCCGTGCTGCTCGAGCAGGGCGATGAAGTCGCGCGGCGTGTAGCGCGCCAGCGCCGAGCGGCAGAATTGGGGGTTGGCGCTGATGAAGTGCTTGTGCGGCGCGGCCGGGTCGAGGTCGCGGTTGGTGAAGTTGGCGCGCCCGCCGCCGGAGATGCGCACCTTCTCGGCGATGCGCGCGGCGTGGTCGATGAGCAGCACGCGCAGGCCCCGCCGGCCGGCCTGCGCGGCGCAGAACAGGCCGGCGGCGCCGGCGCCGAGGATGATGGCGTCGAACACGGGCGGGACGACGTGGCGCGCGGCGGCCTACCGGTTCGGCAGGGGCGGCATGGCGAGCTTCGGTGCGCCCTTCGCCAAGGCCGACAGGTTGATCTTCATGCCGTTGTCCAGGATGACGTCGCCCGGCTTCTGGCCCGGCTTGCAGGCGCCCAGCCAGCGGGCCTCCATGCGGCTGCGGGTGGACTTGATGCCCATCATCGGCGGGTCGAACCGGGTTTCGGTGTCTTCACGGTAGGCGCTCTGGAAGTTGCCGCTCAGCACGCTGCGGTTGTGCATCTTGTTCTTGGGCGACATGGCGCAGGTGCTTTCGATGATGTACTTGTCGCCTTCGCGGCTGGCCTTGACGTCGGCGCACATTTGCTGCGCCATGCCTTTGCCCAGTTGCTGCAGCGCCTGGTCGCTGGCCGCATCGACGCAGTGCTGCGCCACCTGCGGCGCACCGCCCAGGTCGTCCTTGGTGGTCAGCTCCCACAGGCCGGGTTTGCGTGCCGGGTAGTCGCTGGCACCAGCGGGTGCGGCGGCCAGGGCGATGGTCAGGGCAAGCAGGGCGGGCTTGAGGCAATGGTGAGGCATGGTCGGGCAGTCCTGGGTGCGAAAAGAGTCTTCAAGGATGTGGCTTGTAGCACATCCGTTTGACAGTTCTGCGCACCCAGGCGCAGCTCGGTCCGCTCAGGCCGTGGCGGCCAGCTCCTCGCGCAGCGCGGCGCGCACGCCCTTGACCACGTCGCCCACCACCATGATGGCCGGGCTGCCCAGGCCGGTGGCGGCCAGGGCCTCGGGCAACTCGCCCAAGGTGGTCAGGCAGTGGCGCTGCGCCGGCAGGGTGGCGCGCTGGACCACGGCCACCGGCGTGGCGGCCGGCAGCGCCGAGAGCAGGCCGGCCTGGATGCGCGCGGCGCTGCTGATGCCCATGTAGATCACCAGCGTCAGGTGCAGATCCCGCGCCGAGGCGCCCAGCCGCGCCCAGTCCAGGCCCGGGCCGTCCTTCTGCGGGTGGCCGGTGACGAAGACCACGCCGTGCGCCCGGTCGCGGTGGGTGAGCGGCGCGCCCAGGCTGCTCAGCGACGCCAGCCCGGCGGTGATGCCGTTGACCACCACCGGCTCGATGCCGGCGCGGCGCAGGCTCTCCACCTCTTCGCCGCCGCGGCCGAAGATGAAGGGGTCGCCCCCTTTCAGCCGCACCACGTTCTCGCCGGCATGGGCGGCTTCCAGCATCAGCTGCTCGATGGTGGCCTGCGGCGTGCTCTTGCAGCCGCCGCGCTTGCCCACGTAGGTGATGCGCGCCTCGGGCCGCGCGTGGGCCAGCACGCCTTCGCCCACCAGGTCGTCCACCAGGATCACGCTGGCCGACTGGATGGCCTTGACGGCCTTCAGGGTGAGCAGTTCCGGGTCGCCCGGGCCGGCGCCGACCAGGGTGACCTGGCCCAGCGGGGGTGTGGCCTGCCCGCTCATGCCGCCAGCTCCTGCAGGCAGCGCGCATCGCCCTCGGCCTCGATGGCCTTGCAGGCGCGCACGATGTGCTCGACCTGGCGCAGGATGGGTGTGGGCGGCGGGGTGCGGCCTGCCATCACGCCGCGGATGTAGTCGGCCGTGCTGGCTGCGTCCACCGCCGTGGGCAGCGGCGGCAGTGTGGCCAGCGGACCGGGCTGGGCCGGCTGCACCGGGTGCGCCTCGCCGTTCAGGAACACGTCCATGCGCGGCGTGCGGCGCGCGTCGGCCACCGGCTCGCCCTCGGTGCCGCGCAGCAGTAGCGCCGGCGTGCCGGTCAGGCGCAAGGTGGCGGCCATGGACTCGGCGTATTCGGGGTGGGTGTAGCTGGCCACCACCAGCGCCGGGCCATCCACCGGGTTCATCAGCTTGACCAGCGCGTGCGCCGGGTTGCGCAGGCCAATGGCGCGGCGCACATCCAGCAGGCGCTTCAGGCCCGGGTGCAGGGCTTCGGTGGCGACGAAGTGCACGCAGCCGTTGTCGATGCGCTGCTGCGGTGCGCTGGGGCCGATACCCAACGCGGCCAGCACCGCCTGGCTGCTGACGCGGCGGTCTTCGGTGGGCGTGCCGTGCACCAGCACCGGCAGGCCCTGGCGCGCCAGCAGCAGGGCCAGCAGGGGCGTCAGCACCGGCAGCTTGCGCGCGCCGTTGTAGCTGGGCAGCACGACCACCGGGCGGTCGCTGGCGGGCAGCAGGGCCAGGCGCGCCTGCAGGGCGTGCAGAAAGCCGGCCATCTCTTGCGGCGTTTCGCCCTTGATGCGCATGGCGACGCAGAAGGCGCCGACCTCGTAGTCGGAGCACTGGCCGTCCAGCAACTGCCCCAGCAGGTCGGCCGCCTGCTCGCGCGACAAGGCCCGTGCGCCCTGCGCCCCGCGACCGATTTCCTTGATGTAGGCGCTGATTCCCATGGCGGCATTGTGGTCCGGCTGCGCGCGGCGCTCAATTGACCCGAATCAAGAATAAGAGGTTGGACGTTGATAAGGGTTGGGCGTCGGGCGTTGAGCGTCCGGCGTGAATACCGGAACCTTCCGGCGCCGCGCCTCCAACCCGCTCAACGCTCAACGCTCAACGCTCAACGCTCAACGCTCAACGCGTGGCCGCCAGCAGCGCGCGCAGGTCGGGGTTGGCGGGCGACAGGCTCATGAGGCGTCGGGCATGGGGTCGGCGGGCGCCATGCCGTTGGCCAGCTTGGTGGCGGCGGTTTCGGCGCCGGCCAGGTAGGCCAGCAGGGCGCGCGCGACCTCGGGTTGTTGCGAACCGGCGGCCACGGCGCCGGCGAAGATGGTGGTGATCTGGATCGCCTCGGGCAGCGGGCCGAGCACCTCGATGCCGGGCAGGTGCATCAGCTCGCTGAGCTGCTGAAAGCCCAGCGCCACCTCGCCGCGCGCCACCAGCGCGCCCACCGGCGTGCCGGGTGGCGGCACCACCAGCTTGGCCCGCAGCTCGTCGGCCAGGCCCCAGCGCTCGAACAGCCGGGCCAGCGCCACGCCGCTGGGCCCGGTGGAGTAGCCCACGCTGGGCGCGGCGCGCACGGCGGCCTGCACCGCGGCGGCGCTGCCGATGTCGGGC
>JAEXBL010000153.1 GCA_023394015.1 Pseudomonadota bacterium
GATGCGGGCTTCGTCCTTGAGGGTGTGGTGCTGGGGCGCAAATAATCCCATCGGCCCCGCAACGGCGCGGCCCACGGGCGCGCAAGGCCCCGTTGCTGCCCGGGCCATGGCGGGCCGGAAGATAGAATCGAGGGCTTCGCGTCCCGCCCCAGTCAGCGGCGGGCAGCCCGACCAAATCCGCCCTTCGCCGCGCCCTTTTCAGGCCCTCCGACGTGACCCAGCAGATCTATTTTTTCGACGGCGGCAACGCCCTCAGCGACTTCCGCATCCGCCAGCTTCTGCCGCGCCTGCAGGCCGTGCAGCCGGCGGTGGAGCGCATCGCCGCGCGCTACGTGCACCTGGCCGGCTTCGACGCCGCGCCTTCGGCCACCGACCTGGAGCGGCTGGCCGCGCTGCTTCGCTACGGCGAGCCGGCGCAGGGGGGGGCAACAGACGAGGATGCCGTGATCGTCGTGGCGCCGCGCCTGGGCACGGTATCGCCCTGGGCCAGCAAGGCCACCGACATCGCCCGCAACTGCGGCGTTGGCGCCGCGGACGACGGCGCCAACACGCTGCACCGCGTGGAGCGGGTGATCGAATACCGGATCTGCCTCAAGCGCAAGCTGCTCGGGCGTCATCAGCTCTCAGAAGGTGAGCTTGAAGCCATCGCCGCGCTGCTGCACGACCGCATGACCGAAAGCGTGCTGGCCAGCCGCGAGGCCGCGCGCGCGCTGTTCACCGAGCTGACGCCCGAGCCGCTGGCCCATGTCGACGTGCTGGGTGCTGGCCGCGCCGCGCTGGAGCGCGCCAACACCGACTGGGGCCTGGCGCTGGCGCCCGACGAGATCGACTACCTGCTGGAGGCCTTCACAAAACTGGGCCGCAACCCCACCGACGTGGAGCTGATGATGTTCGCCCAGGCCAACAGCGAGCACTGCCGGCACAAGATCTTCAACGCCCAGTTCACCATCGACGGCGTGGCGCAGGAACACAGCCTGTTCGGCATGATTCGCCACACGCACCGCAGCAGCCCGCAGCACACGGTGATCGCCTACAGCGACAACGCGGCGGTGATGGAAGGCCACGCGGTCGAGGTGTTCGAGGCCCCATCGGCCGCTGGCACCGAGGGCGTTTGCGCCGGCAGCTATCAAGGCGATCGCGCCACGCGCCACGTGCTGATGAAGGTGGAAACCCACAACCACCCGACGGCGATCAGCCCCTTTCCCGGTGCCAGCACCGGCGCCGGCGGCGAGATCCGCGATGAGGGCGCCACCGGCCGAGGCGCCAAGCCGAAGGCGGGGCTCACCGGCTTCACCGTCAGCAAGCTGTGGGATTCCAAGCTGGGCAAGCCCGAGCACATGGCCAGCCCGCTGCAGATCATGACCGAGGGGCCGCTGGGCGGCGCGGCGTTCAACAACGAGTTCGGCCGGCCCAACCTGCTGGGCTACTTCCGCGAATACGAGCTGGAGGCGGGTGGTGTGCAGCGCGGCTACCACAAGCCGATCATGATCGCCGGCGGCGTTGGCAGCATCGACGCGCGGCTGACCAGCAAGATCGCGTTTCCCGCCGGCAGCCTGCTGATCCAGTTGGGTGGGCCGGGCATGCGCATCGGCATGGGCGGCGGCGCGGCCTCGTCGCTCGCCAGCGGCACCAACGCGGCGCAGCTCGATTTCGATTCGGTGCAGCGCGGCAACCCCGAGATGCAGCGCCGCGCGCAGGAGGTGATCTCGCAATGCCAGGCGATGGGCGAGGCCAACCCCATCCTCGCCATCCACGACGTCGGCGCCGGTGGGCTGTCGAACGCCTTTCCCGAGCTGACCCACGACGCCGGCCGCGGCGCGCGCTTCGACCTGCGCGCCGTGCCGCTGGAAGAAAGCGGCCTGGCGCCCAAGGAAATCTGGTGCAACGAGAGCCAGGAGCGCTACGTGCTGGCGATTGCGCCCGAGTCGCTGCCGCTGTTCGAGCAGCTCTGCGCGCGCGAGCGCTGCCTGTTTGCGGTCGTCGGCACCGCGACCGAGGAACGTCAGCTCGTTCTGGTCGACGAGCCGGTTGAGCGTTCGGCGTCGGGCGTCGAGCGTGAAGCGGTCAACCCAGACACGGCGAACGCCGAACGCCGCACGCCGAACCTGCCCGTGGACATGCCGATGGACGTGCTTTTGGGCAAGCCGCCCCGGATGCATCGTGACGTGACGAGCGTGCAGCGCAGCTTCACGCCGCTGAGCCTGGACGGCGTGAGCCTGCAGGATGCCGTGATCCAGGTGCTGAGCCACCCCACGGTGGCCAGCAAGCGCTTTCTCGTCACCATCGGCGACCGCGCCGTGGGCGGGCTCACGCACCGCGACCAGATGGTCGGCCCCTGGCAGCTGCCGGTGGCCGATTGCGCGGTGACGCTGGCCGACTTCAAGGGCTTCGCCGGCGAGGCCATGAGCATGGGCGAGCGCACGCCGCTGGCGGCGCTGGATGCGCCGGCCTCGGGCCGCATGGCGGTGGCCGAGGCCATCACCAACCTGCTGGCGGCGCCGATCGAGCTGCCGCGCGTCAAGCTCAGCGCCAACTGGATGGCCGCCTGCGGCGAGCCGGGCGAGGACGCCGACCTCTACGCCACCGTCCAGGCCGTCGGCATGGAGCTGTGCCCGGCGCTCGGCGTGTCGATCCCCGTCGGCAAGGACAGCCTGTCGATGCGCACGCAGTGGCAGGACGACGCCGGCGCCACGAAAAAGGTCACCTCGCCCGTCAGCCTGATCGTCAGCGCCTTCGCGGCGCTGGCCGACGTGCGCGGCACGCTGACGCCGCAGCTCGATCGCGAACAGGACACCACCCTGCTGCTGGTCGATCTGGGCAAGGGCCGGCACCGCCTGGCCGGCAGCGTGCTGGCGCAGGCGCTGGGGCAAAGCGGTTGCCCGCAGGCCGACGGCGTGCCCGATCTGGAGGCGGCCGACGACCTGAAGGCGCTGGTGGCCGCCGTCAACCAGTTGCGCGCCGACGGAAAAATCCTGGCCTACCACGACCGCAGCGACGGCGGCCTGCTGGCCACGGTGGCCGAGATGGCCTTTGCCGGCCAGGTCGGCGTGGCGCTGAACATCGACCTGCTGGTGACCGAGGGCGACGGCATCAGCGACAGCCGCGCCGAGTACGGCGACGCCAAGAACTGGGCGCAACAGATCAGCGCACGGCGCGAGGAGCTGACGCTGAAGGCCTTGTTCAGCGAGGAACTGGGCGTGGTGCTGCAGGTGCGCACGCCCGAGCGCGACGCCGTGATGCAGGTGCTGCGCGCGCACGGCCTGTCCAAGTGGAGCCACGTCATCGGCAAGACACGGCCGCTGTCGTCCGACATCGACAAGGGCAAGGGCGCCTTGAGCATCTGGCGCGACACGCGCGAGGTGTTCAGCGCCAGCCTGCACGATTTGCAGCAGGTGTGGGACAGCGTGAGCTGGAAGATCGCCCGCGAGCGCGACAACCCGGCCTGCGCCGATGCCGAGCACGCCGCGGCGGGTGTGCCGGGCGATCCGGGCCTGCATGTCCATCTGACCTTCGAGCCCGAAAGCGAGGCCACGCTCAACGCTCAACGCCCAACGCCCAACCTTTCGGTCGCCAGACCGAAAGTGGCCATCCTGCGCGAGCAGGGCGTCAACTCGCACGTCGAGATGGCCTACGCCTTCGACGCCGCCGGCTTCGAGGCTTTCGACGTGCACATGACCGACTTGCAGGCTGGCCGCGCCAGGCTGGCGGACTTTCAAGGCATCGTCGCCTGCGGCGGCTTCAGCTACGGCGACACGCTGGGCGCCGGCATCGGCTGGGCGCGCTCGATCATGTTCAACCCGCGCATCGCCGAGCAATTCCAGTCTTTCTTCGCCCGCGGCGACACCTTCGCCCTGGGCACCTGCAACGGCTGCCAGATGTTCGCCGAGCTGGCCGACATCATTCCCGGCGCTTCGGCCTGGCCGCGCTTCACCACCAACGTTAGCGAGCGCTTCGAGGCACGCCTGTCGCTGGTCGAGGTGCTGGAGTCGCCCAGCATCTTCTTCACCGGCATGGCCGGCAGCCGCCTGCCGATCGCGGTGGCGCACGGCGAGGGCTACGCCAACTTCAGCCAGCGCGGCGACGCGGCCCAGGTCATCCCCGCCATGCGCTTCGTCGACCACCACGGCGCGCCGACCGAGGCCTCCCCCTTCAACCCCAACGGCAGCCCCGGCGGCCTGACGGCCGTCACCACCGCCGACGGCCGCTTCACCGCGTTGATGCCGCACCCCGAGCGCGTGTTCCGCAACATCCAGGCCAGTTGGACACCGCTGGACAAGAGCGGCTTGAGCCCCTGGATGCAGATCTGGCGCAACGCGCGGCGCTGGGTGGGCTAATACTTCAACCACCACAGGGAGAGTGGTTCATGTTTCGACGGTTTGTGGCGCATGGCAGCGTGTGGTGTGTGGCGGCGGTGCTGGCAGGTTGCGTGGCCGCGCCTGAATCCTCGCGCAAGGGCGGGGACGCCCCGGCACAGCAGCAGGTTGCGCCGCCGCGCGTGGAAAACAGAACCCCGTTTCCGCATCTCACGCTGACCGGCGTCGACAAGTTCGGCGAATACACCTCGCTGGCGCTGAAGATGAGCTACCACATCGACGAGCAGGGGCAGCTTCAGCTTCAGCGCGGCGATCAGGAGCCGCTCATTGACGAGCACACGCCGCTGGAGGACGACTACCGCTGCCAGCCCCATGGCGCCGGCTTCAACCAGCGCACCACCTGGTTCCCGGATACGGGGATCTTCGTGCAGGGCGCGACGCTCACCCAACTGGCCGACGCGCGCGGGCAGCGCAAGCCGCTGCTGCCGATGGTGGCGGGCGACCGCGGTGAAGTGGCCGTGACGGGGCCGCAGGCGCGCGAGCTCGAATACGCCTATGTGCCGTGCGTCGGCCCAAGGCGCGCCAGCGCGCCCGTGCGCACCGTGGGCTATGTGGCGCCGGGCGATCGCCTCACGC
>JAEXBL010000082.1 GCA_023394015.1 Pseudomonadota bacterium
CGACAGCGACGAGCCGCGCGTGTCCACCACGAAATGCGCGCACTCCCGGTACAGCGGGTCGCGCTCGTCGTACAAGTCCCTCAGCTTTTTCAGTGCATCGCCGCCTTGCAGCAGCGGCCGCTTGGTGTCGTGCCGCAGGCGCTTGAACAATTGCTCTGGCGCAGCGCGCAGGTAGATCACCGTGCCGCGCTCGCGCAAACGCTGCCGATTGATGGGGCGCAGCACCGCGCCGCCGCCGGTGGCCAGCACCAGGTGCGGACTGTCCTGTGTCAGCTCGTCGATCACGGCCTCCTCGACGTCTCGAAACGCCTGTTCGCCATGGCTGTCGAAATAGCTGCGAATGCTGCAGCCCAGGCGCTGCTCGATCACCTGGTCCGAATCGGCCAAGTCCAGCGACAAGCGGCGCGCGAGGGTCCGCGCCGCCGTCGATTTACCGCTGCCGGGGAGGCCGATGAGGACGATCATGAAGATTTGTCGATGTGGAAAATGCCTATAAAGCATTCAGCAGACAAGGCACTTGCAGTCAAGCTGATGTGGGCTGAGGCTATGGTTCGAGAGGCATGACACAGATTCAACGCCAAGGCTACTTCGGAAGAGTCTCGAGGCTAGCAACCACACAAAAAAAGCACGCCGATACTTCGGCGTGCTTTCAACGGCCGCAACTGCGATAAACCTGCAGCCCGAAAGTCAAGTGCACAGGGGCGATCAGGGCTCAGTGATCGTGACCGTCACGCTGCCACTCACCGTGACGCCCTTGGTATCGGTCACATCGACCCTAAACGTATAAGTACCTGCTGTACTGACCGATCCGCTCAAAACGCCTGCGTCCGACACCGACAAGCCCGTTGGCACTCCGGTTGACTTCCATTTGTAGGGTGGGGTCCCGCCGGTCGCACTCAAGGCATAGGAAATCGCCTCGTCTTTCTCTGCAGAGATCTTGGCTTCATCGATAGCAAGTGGCTTGCAGTCGCCTGCCTGGACGTCAATAGTCAGGTTGAGCGTAGCTTGGGTCCCTGCACCGTCTGTCACACGCACAGCGACAGCGTAAGCACCGACATTGGCGCCATTGGCAAAGTCCGGCACTCCAGACAGCACGCCGTCGCTGGACAAGCTCAGCCCTGCCGGCAATCCACCCAACGCTTGCCAGTGATAGGGTGGCACGCCGCCGCTGGCTTCCAGCGCATAGCTCGTGGACCGGTTACAGGTCGCGGTCACTGTCTGGGGTTTGACCTCCAATGGCTCCTTGGCGATGCCGTCTACCACTGGCACTGCCAACCGCTGAGCCACTGGGAACTGAACCCCATTGGTCACATCGTTGTCCCAGCGGTCAGCCACCAATTGCAGCAGGATCACTCCACGTTTCGGTCCACTGGCCAAATGGAAATCAGCGACGCCATCGTGTGAACTGGTTTGAATCACCGAGCCCCACTGCGCTCCTCTGATGAGGCGGGCTCCTTCAGCTGCTTCGCCTTCGTCGACGATGGACACCTGCAGATTGGCAGCGCCGGGATTCGCGACCTGCTGGTTCGCCTCGTCCCGAATGATGGCCTGCAGAGCGATGCTGTTGGGGACGCTGTTCGGGTTATTTCGAGAGCCGAGGTAGGGCGTCCTCGGGTCAGTGGCCTGCACGTTCACGCTGGCGGGCATGCCTCCTGCACCGCCCGGAGCACCGCCAACCGTGATGTCCACACTCGCGGCCTTCACTTGCTGGTCGCGCGGATCGGTGATCGTGCAGGTGATTCTGGCCGTGCCCGCGGTGGTACCGGCGTGAAAATGGAAGGAGTTGCCTCCGGAGTTGGCCCCCAGCGTGATGCTGCGGTAAGCCAGCGGGTTGCCGTCATCGTCTTCATGCTCCGGATCTCCGTCCAGATAATAGAGTGAGCCCGTGTTCAAGCCACCCGCCACATTGCATGCGAAGGCATCTTCGGAGCCGAGGACAGGCCTCCCCCCCTCCGTGGCGTTGACATAAAGAATGGTTGTGAAGGGCGCATAAGTACCCTTGCCCGGCCCCACTCCACCGATATTCAACGGCAGCTGTGACTGGTCGGCTCTCAGGGTGATCTTGTATTCCAGTTGCGTATCCCCTGGGCTGCCCCCGCCACCGCCACAACCTGCCACCAGCGCGGCCAGGCCGAGCCCGATACTTGATGCGATTCGCTTCACGAAAGACCCCTCTTTTTAACTGACTGTGTATCCAAAGCTCCAGCCTCAGCGCATCGCGCCGTGGTCTGAAATCATCTTGGGCGTGATGAACACCAGCATTTCCTGCTTGTCCGCCTCGCGGGTGCGCTGCTTGAACAAGTTGCCCAGCACCGGAATATCGCCGAGCAAGGGCACCTTGTTCTCGCTCTCGCGTTCGGTGAGCTCAAAGATGCCGCCAATCACCACCGTGCCGCCGTTCTCGACCAGCACCTGCGTCTGCACGCGCTTGGTGTTGATGGACATGCCGCCCTCCACCGGCGTGCCGGGGCTGTCCTTGTTGACGTCCAGGTCGAGAATGATGTTGCCCTCGGGGGTGATCTGGGGTGTCACCTCCAGCTTCAGCACCGCCTTGCGGAACGAGATGGAGGTCGCGCCGCTGGACGTGGCTTGCTGGTAAGGGAATTCCGTACCCTGCTCGATGATGGCCTTGGTCTGGTCGGCGGTCACGACCCGCGGGCTGGACACCACGCGCCCCTTGCCATCGGCCTCCAAGGCAGAGATTTCAAGGTTCAGGAAGCGGTTGGCCGCCGAGCTGAACAGGGAAATCGCAAAGTTGGCGGGCGACACGCCGCCAATGCCCGAAGCAGGCAAGTTGACCATTTGCGAGGTCAGCGACGAGAGGCCCGAGGCTTCGAACGCGCCCGTGGTGGCACCGATGGCGTTGTAGTTGCCACCAAAGGCCACGCGGTTACCGCCACCCACGTGGTAGCCTGCATCACCACCGCGAATGCCGCGCAGATCGCCCCCGCCCAGACGCACGCCAAGCGACTTGCCAAAGGTATCGGTGGCCTCGACGATGCGCGCCTCGATCAGCACCTGGCGCACCGGCACGTCCAGCTTGGCAATCATCTCCTCGATCTGCGCCAGGCGCGATGGGATGTCGGAAACGAACAGCTGGTTGGTTCGCGGCTCGGCGATCACCGAGCCCCGAGGGCTCAGCAGACTGGTGCTGCGGCCACCGCCACCCGCACCAGTGCCGCTGCTGCTGGTCAACTGGGCCGCAATCTCAGGCGCCTTGCTGTAATTCAACTGGAACGACTGCGTTTGCACGGGCTCCAGATCACGAATCGCCTGCTGCGCTTCCAGTTCGGCCTTTTCCTTGGCAGCCAGTTCATCCTTGGGCGCAATCTGCAGCACGTTACCGACGCGTTTCATCCCCAGGCTCTTGGCCTGCAAAATGATGTCCAGCGCCTGGTCCCAGGGCACGTCCTTCAGGCGCAGGGTCAGGTTGCCCTGCACAGTGTCCGAGGTGACGATGTTGAAGTTGGTGAAATCCGCAATCACCTGCAGCAGCGAGCGAACGTCGATGTTCTGGAAGTTCAGCGACAGCTTTTCACCGCGGTAGCCCGGCCCCTGGGTCAGCTTGTCCTGGCTGACTTTTTGCTGCCGCACCTCGACCACCAGCTGGTTGTCGCTCTGGTAGGCGCTGTGCTCCCACAAACCCTTGGGCTCGATCACCATGCGCACCCGGTCGCCGGATTGCACGGTGGTGATGGTCTGCACCGGCGTACCGAAGTCGGTCACGTCCAGACGGCGGCGCAGACCTTCGGGCAGGCTGGTGCGCAAGAACTCCACCACCAGGTTCTGGCCCTGCTGGCGAATGTCCACGCCCACCTGGTTGTTGGCCAGGTCCACGATCACGCGGCCGGTGTTCTCCACGCCGCGGCGGAAGTCGATGTCACGCAGCGGCAAGGCGCCATCGTTGTGGCTTTCGGCAAACACGCTGGGCGGCGCACTGGGCGCCGCCGTGGCAGAAGCCACCGGGTTCAACGACACCAGCAGGGAGCGCCCCTGCACTTCCGCCTGGTAGCTGGTGGGCTGGCTCAGGTTGAGCACGACCCGGGTACGATCCGCCGCCTGAACCACGTGCGCCATGCGGAGATTGCCGTGGTTCAACTCCACCGAATTGCGCTGCAACTCGCTGATGACGCCCGGAAAATCCAGCGCGATGCGCGCCGGGGACTGCACCACGAAGCCCGCCGGCACCGCCGCCAGGGGCTCGCTGAGATCGATCCTGACGACCTCGGCGCCGCCCTGAATGGAGCTGCTGATGGCCTGGATACGGGGCTGCGCCTGACTCAGGCTGGCCACGCCCAGCAGGAGGACCCCGATCCCCCGAAAGCCCACGCGGCCCACCATTGATTTGACCCACATCCTCATTTCGTGTTCTCCTGCAGCTGCAGTGTCGTGCTGCGCTCTATCCATTCGCCGGCGGCGTCCTGCACGATTTCCCGCAAAGTGATTTCACCTTCGGAAATCCGCATCACACGGCCGTAGTTCTGACCCAGGTAATTGCCTTGCCGGACCTGGTGCAGCAGATGGTCCACCCGCACCAACGCCACCTTCTGCCCGGCGCGGTCCAGGCTGCCCACCATGGTCATGGCATCCAGCGGGTAGGACTCCAGCGGCTCCTTGCGGCGATTCAGCTCCGGCGCCAGCAGTGCCGCGCTGACGCTGAGCGGCCCGCTTTCGCGCCGCAGCACCTGCGTCAGGCGCTCGCTGCCGAACGCATCCGCCGCCGTGGCGCCGATGTAGTTCAAGGGCACGTACTGCACCGGCTCGGACAGGGGGCTGACCTTGGGCGTGGTCTGGCGCCGCTGCTCGGCCATCCACTGCTGCAGGTCGCCGTGGTTCGGGGAGCAGGCCGTCAGCCCGGCCAGGCCACCTGCCAATGCCATGATCCAGATAAACCGGGTCATCTCTTCCCCTTTGCCTTCGTCTTCGCAGCCGCCGCCCGTTGCGCGGCAATTTCCTCCGGATCGAGGTACCGGTAGGTCTTGGCCGTGGCCTGAAGCGACAGAGAACCCTCCTTGCCCTTTTCCGAGCTCGGCGCAATCGACAGGTTGTTCAAGGTCACGATGCGCGACAGGTTGGCGATGTCGGCAGTGAACGCGCCGATGTCGTGGTAGCGCCCGGTCACCTTCAGGGCGATGGGCAACTCGGCGTAGTAGTCCTTGACCACCAGCTGCCCCGGCCGGAACAGGTCGAACTGCAGGCTCCGCCCCAGGCCGGCCTGGTTGATGTCGGACAGCAGCGCATCCATCTCGGCCTTGCTCGGCAACTGCTTCTCCAGCAGGTTGACGTACTGCATCACCTGGGCGCGCTGCTGCTTCAGCAGCTCCAGGCTCACGGCCTTTTGCAGCTTGGTCTGATACTCAGAGCGCAGGGTCGCCTCCCTGGCACGCTCGGCTTCCAGCGTTTCATCTTCGCCTTTCAGCCACAGGAACCAGAGCAGTACCAGGACCGCCGCCGCGACCACCGCAAACAGTGCGTAGCGCGGAATCGCCGGCCAGGACGACGGATCACGGGTATCCAGGCCACGGAACTGGTCGCTAAAGTTCCGCAGCGACTCCGCCACATCCACGTTTCGAGAAGATTTTTTCTGAGCCATGGTCTACCGCCCGCTCATCACGACTTGGCGGCGGACGCGGCCGCCTGCGCATCACTGGCGCGCTGCAGTTGCACACGCACCGTGAAGTTGTAGACACGGCGCTGCTCACGCGGGCTGAGCGCCAGGTTGGAGGCCACGATCTCGATCAGCTCGGGCTTGGACACCCATTCGCTGTGGCGCGACAGGTTGCGCAGCAGCTCGGACACCCGCTCGTTGGACTGGGCCACACCCGACAGCAGCACGTTCTGGTTCTCCTGCTTGATCCCCTTCAGGTAGATACCGTCCGGCAGCTGCATGACGGACTCGTTGAGCAGGTGCACCGGCAGGTTGCGGTCGGCCTGCAGGCTTTCCACCGCCTCCTGGCGCGCCTTCAGGGCCGCGATCTCCTCCTGCAGCGTGGCCACCTCCTTGATCTCCTCGTCGAGCTTCTTGATCTCACGGGTCAAAAAGGCGTTGCGACCCTGCTGGCCGGAAATTTCGTTCTGGTACCAGAGGTAGATGCCGCCCGCCAGCAAGGCGCCCAGCAAGGCCGACAGGCCCAATGAAACGTTGAATATCTGGCGCGCACGCTTGCGCGCCATCTCCCGGTGGGGGAGCAGGTTGATCAGAATCACCGCAGAAACCTCCGCATGGCCAGGCCGCAGGCTGTCAGGTACGACGGCGCTTCACGCTGCATCTTCTTCTCGCGCACGGCGCGGCCGATCTCCATGCCGTCGAACGGGTTCACCACCTGGCAGGGGAACGAGGTGTGCCGCGTGATGGCCTCGGTCAGGCCGGGGACGCTGGCCGTGCCGCCGGCGAGCAGGATGTAGTCGACCCGGTTGTGGGGCGTGCTGGTGAAGAAGAACTTCAGGGCGCGCTCCACCTCCTGCGCCAGCGACTCCACATAGGGCTGCAGCACCACCGTGCCGTAGTCGTCGGGCAACTCACCGGCGCGCTTCTTGGCCTCGGCTTCTTCCTGGGTGAAGCCGTACTGGCGCACCAGCATCTGCGTCAGCTGCGCGCCGCCGAAGACCTGGTCCCGCTCGTACACCAGGTCGTCGTTGCGCAGCACCTGCATGGTGGAGGTCATGGCGCCGATCTCGAACAGGGCGATCAGCGCGTCGGCGCCCCCGCCCGGCAGGCGCTCGATGATGCGGCTGGCCGCCAGGCGCGAGGCGTAGGTTTCCACATCCAGCACCACCGGCACCAGGCCCACGGCCTCGGCCAGGCCCTGGCGGTCTTCCACCTTTTCCTTGCGCGAGGCGGCGATCACCACCTCGACGTCGCCGGCCGACGTGGCGCTCGGCCCCACCACGCAGAAGTCCAGGCTCACCTCGTCGAGCGAGAACGGGATGTACTGGTTCGCCTCGGACTCGACCTGCACCTCCAGCTCACGCTCGCTCAGGCCAGCCGGTAAAATGATCTTCTTGCTGATCACCACCGAGGCCGGCAATGCCATGGCGACGTTCTTCGTCTTGGTGCCGCTGCGTCCCACCAGGCGGCGCGCCGCCTCGACGACTTCCTCGAACTTCTCGATATTGCCTTCGCTGATCCAGCCACGCTCCAGCGGCTCGATGCCGCAGCGCTCCAGCACGAGGTTGCCGGAACGGTCCTGCCCCAGCTCGACCAGCTTGATGCTGGAGGTGCTGACGTCGAGCCCGATCAGGGGTGCCGGTTGACGGCTGAACAACGACCCAGTGTTCAAGACAATATCCCGTTACTTTTTATTGCAGAAGTCGAACGCACTTAACAATCCACTTGAATCCTAGCAGCAAGCCCCTTGTCAGGCCAAGAAAAAGCCCGCCGGCGCTGCCCATGCTCGTTGTCAAAAACTAACGTATGTCCACACTTGCTTACGCTCCGAGGCGCGTAGGCCCGCCGTGTCCGCCCCGGCGCTAGCCGTCTGCCGCGTCCCGCAGGACAATCTGCCCCACGCTGGCGACACTGGCCGAACCCCATGCGGCACGCCCTGGAGACAGCACCGACTGTCTCATGAAGGTGTCCACTAACTTACCCCTGTTGTCTTATGCCCACTGAAAAATCGTCCCGCGCCGTGAACAAGCGCACAGCCGCAGACGGCTCGCGCTGGCTGGTCTGGGTGTTCAAGGGCCTGGCCTGGACCGGCGGCACGCTGCTGGCTCTCGCCTTGAGCCTGGTCATGGCCGGCCTGATGGCCCTGGCCATCGCCTACCCCAACCTGCCGGATGTGTCGGAGCTGTCCAACTACCGGCCCAAGCTGCCCCTGCGGGTCTACACCGCCGAGGGCCACCTGATCAGCGAGTTCGGCGAGGAGCGCCGCAACCTCACCCCCATCGGCGAGATCCCCAAGGTGATGAAGGACGCGGTGCTGGCCATCGAGGACGCGCGCTTCTACGAACACGGCGGGGTGGACTACGTGGGCGTGGCGCGCGCGGCGCTGGCCAACCTGGGGCGCGAAAAGGCCCAGGGCGCCTCCACCATCACCATGCAGGTGGCGCGCAACGTCTACCTGTCGTCCGAGAAGACCTACACCCGCAAGATCTACGAGGTGCTGCTGACCTTCAAGCTGGAGCACCTGCTGACGAAGGACCAGATCCTCGAGATCTACATGAACCAGATCTTCCTGGGCAACCGCGCCTACGGCTTCGCCGCCGCCGCCGAAACCTACTTCGGCAAGCCGCTGAAGGACGTCACCATCGCCGAGGCCGCCATGCTGGCCGGCATCCCCAAGTTTCCGTCGACGGCCAACCCGGTCGCCAACTTCGCCCGGGCGCGCGAGCGACAGCTCTACATCATCGACCGCATGCTGGACAACGGCTTCATCACCGCCGAGGAGGCGACTGCCGCCAAGCAGCAGGAGCTGGTGATCCGCCCGGCCCGCGACAGCACCCGCGTGCACGCCGAATACGTGGCCGAGATGGTGCGGCAGATGATGTTTGCCCAGTACGGCGAGGAAACCTACAGCCGCGGCCTGAACGTCTACACCTCCATCGCCACGGACGACCAGAACGCCGCCTACGCGGCCCTGCGGCGCGGCATTCTGGACTACGACCGGCGCCAGGCCTACCGCGGGCCCGAGAAGTTCATCGACCTGCCCAAGGACACCGGCGAACTCGGCGAAGTGGTCGACGACGCGCTGGCCAGCCACCCCGACGCGGGCGAGCTGGTGGCGGCCGTGGTCACCGAGGCCACGCCGCGCAAGGTGACCGTGATGCGCCGCGGCGGCGAGGTTGTCGAGATCAGCGGCGCCGGCCTGCGCCCGGTGGCCTCCGGCCTGTCGGCCAAGGCGGGCCCCGGCATCCGCATCCGACCCGGCGCCGTGGTGCGCCTGACGCAGAGCGGCAAGGACGCCTGGGCGCTGACCCAGCTGCCCGAGGTGGAAGGCGCGCTGGTGGCGCTCGACCCGCGCAACGGCGCCGTCAAGGCGCTGGTCGGCGGCTTCGACTACGACAAGAACAAGTTCAACCACGTCACCCAGGCCTGGCGCCAGCCCGGCTCCAGCTTCAAGCCCTTCATCTACTCGGCGGCACTGGAAACGGGCTTCTCGCCCACCACCATGATCAACGACACGCCGCTGTTCTTCGACAGCAGCGTCACCGGCGGCCAGCCCTGGGAGCCGAAGAACTACGAGGGCGGCTTTGAAGGCCCGATGACCATGAAGCGTGGCCTGGCGCGCTCGCGCAACATGGTCTCCATCCGCATCCTGCAGACCATCACCCCGCAGTACGGGCAGGAATGGTTCACCCGCTTCGGCTTCGACGCCGACAAGCACCCGCCCTACCTGACCATGGCGCTGGGCGCCGGCTCCGTCACGCCCATGCAGCTGGCCACCGGCTTTGCCGTGTTCGCCAATGGCGGCTACCGGGTCAACCCGTTCCTGATCACCCGCGTCACCGACCACAAGGGCCGCGTGCTGGTCGAAAGCCAGCCCGCCGGCCCCAGCGAGGCCAACCGCGCCATCGACACGCGCAACGCCTTCATTACCCACACCATGCTCAACGAGGTCGTGCGCAGCGGCACCGCGGCCAAGGCCACGGCGGCGCTGGGCCGGC
Source organism: Pseudomonadota bacterium (assembly GCA_023394015.1). Lineage (GTDB taxonomy): Bacteria > Pseudomonadota > Gammaproteobacteria > Burkholderiales > Burkholderiaceae_C > Ottowia. Next base: position 9,607 of record JAEXBL010000082.1, read on the forward strand.
CCGACCTGGGTGGCAAGACCGGCACCACCAACGATTCGTACGACGCCTGGTTCGCCGGCTACCAGCCCACCCTGGTGGCCGCGGTGTGGGTCGGCTACGACACGCCGCGCAACCTGGGCAGCCGCGAAACCGGCGGCGGCCTGAGCCTGCCGATCTGGATCAACTACATGCGCACCGCCCTCAAGGGCGTGCCGGTGGCCGAGCCCAAGGCGCCCGAGGGCGTGGTGCGCGTTGGCGGCGACTGGTACTACGAGGAATACGCGCGCGGCGGCGGCATCAGCAACCTGGGCGGCGCCGGCTTGGCTCCCGAGCCCGAGCTGGCGCCCGACAACGGCCTGCCCGCCCCGTCCGAAGAGCGCAACCGCATCCTCGATCTGTTCAAGAACTGAGCCTGGCGGCGCAGGTCAGTTGGCCATCGCTCGCACATGGTGCGAGCGCGCTATTCGCTGCCCATGATTGAGCGAAGCCGGGCTTCGCTGCTCAGGCCGGCGGAAACTCCAGCGCCATGCCCGCGTGCTCGCTGACGCTTTGCGACAGGCGCTCGAAGAAGTCCTCGCCCGTCTTGGTGTCGCGCCAGGCGCCGTCGGTGTAGCTGTAGTGGTAGCCGCCCGAGCGCGCCGCCAGCCACACCTCGTGCAAGGGTTTTTGCAGGTTGACGACGATTTCGCTGCGGTCGCGGAACACCAGCGTGACCATGCCGCCGACGCGCTGGTTGTCGATGTCGGCGTCGGTGCTGTCGTTCAACTCGTCGCAGCGTGCCTCGATGGCACGCAGCAACGCTTCGGCGCGATCCATGTATTCCAGGTCGGTCATTACAATTTCATCCATGTCGTTCCAGCCGCAGCACCGACCCATTCTAGCCAGCGCCCTGGCGTTGAGCACGGCCCTGACCGTGGCGTTGGCGCTGGGCGGCTGCGGCCAGAAAGGCCCGCTCTACATTCCCGACACCCCGGCGGCCGCGCAGCGCGCCACCCTGCCGCAAACCGTGTGGGGCGGCGCCCGGGCGGCCCCCGCGACCAGCCCCGCCGCCGCCGGCGACGCGCCTGCCCTGCCAGCACCTGCCCCGCAAGCGCCGGCATCGGTGCTGCCCAACCTGCCTGACATCCAATGAGCCCAGCCTCCTCCAGCGCCCTGCCCCTGCC
>JAEXBL010000175.1 GCA_023394015.1 Pseudomonadota bacterium
GCCCTGTCCTCGCTGCTCCTGTCGGCCGCGCTGGCGGGCTGCGGCGCCTCGGCGCCGGTGCACTACTACACGCTGCAAGGCCCGGCCGCGCCGGGCGGCACCGGCGCCGGCGCGTCCGCGCCCGACCTGATCGCCGTGCAGCCGGTCAACGTGCCGACCCAGGCCGACCAGCCCCAGCTGATGGTGCGCACCGGCGACGGCAGCCTGTCGGCGCTGTATTCCGAGCGCTGGAGCGCGCCGCTGGGCGACGAGCTGCGCGGCGCGCTGTCGGACGCGCTCAAGCGCGAGCTGGGCGCGCTGGACGTGCAGATGGTCAAGCCCGGGCCGGGCGCCGCCACCTGGCGGGTGCAGACCGACGTGCAGCGCTTCGAACTGGTCTCGGGCCGCATGGCGCAGCTCGACGTCACCTGGCGGGTGCGGCCGGTCAACATGAAGGGCACGGGGCTGCTGTGCCGCAGCGTGGTGACCGAAACCGTGGCCGACGCCGGCGTGCCGGCGCTGATCGCCGCGCAGCAGCGCGCCGTGGCCGCCCTGGGCGGGGCCGTCGCGACGGCCATCCGGGGGCAGACCCCGGCGGGATCGGGCGCGGTCCAGATGTACGGCTGTTCAGCGCTCAAGGACTGACTCCCGGATTTTTCCGAAATCCGTAGTTCTCAAGCGGTTAACCTAGGGTTAACCGCAATATATGCGCGGTTGCAACCTGTCTAGCATACGGTTCGAATCCGGCTCCAGTCCGGTTCCACTCCCAGGGCCCGGTCGGGCCCGAACGAACTCTGCCCTGTGACAGGAAGCAATCTCTCATGGCCAGCACGACCCTAGGCGTCAAAGTCGACGACGCGCTGCGCGACCGGCTCAAGGCCGCCGCGCAAAAGCTCAACTGCACCCCGCACTGGCTGCACAAGCAGGCGATACTCGCGTACCTGGACCGCATCGAGCGCGGCCAGCTGCCGGCCGAGATGTCGCACCTGGGCGCCGACGGCGACGGCGAGGACGAGTCGGGCGACGGGCACGCCGCGCCCACGCCGCCGTTCTACGAGTTCGGCCAGGACGTGCAGCCGCAATCGGTGCTGCGCGCGGCCATCACGGCGGCCTACCGCCGTCCCGAACCGGAATGCGTGCCGCTGCTGCTGGGCCAGGCGCGCATGCCCAACCTGGAAAAAATCCACGCGATGGCCGCCGACCTGGTCAGGAAGCTGCGCGGCAAGCGCAGCGGCGGCGGCGTGGAGGGGCTGATCCAGGAATTCTCGCTGTCCAGCCAGGAGGGCGTGGCTCTGATGTGCCTGGCCGAGGCGCTTTTGCGCATCCCCGACCGCGCCACGCGCGACGCGCTGATCCGCGACAAGGTGGCGCGCGGCGACTGGAAGTCGCACATGGGCGGCTCGCAGTCGCTGTTCGTCAACGCCGCCACCTGGGGCCTGATGATCACCGGCAAGCTGGTCGCGGTCAGCAGCGAGCAGTCGCTGTCGCGCGCGCTGACCCGCCTGATCGGCAAGGGCGGCGAGCCGCTGGTGCGCAAGGGCGTGAACATGGCCATGCGCATGATGGGCGAGCAGTTCGTGTCGGGCCAGACGATTTCCGAGGCGCTGGCCAACAACCGCAAGATGGAATCGCGCGGTTTCCGCTACTCGTACGACATGCTGGGCGAGGCCGCCACCACGGCCGAGGACGCCGAGCGCTACTACGCCTCGTACGAGCAGGCCATCCACGCGATCGGCAAGGCCGCCGCCGGCCGGGGCATCTATGAAGGCCCGGGCATCTCGATCAAGCTGTCGGCGCTGCATCCGCGCTATTCGCGCGCCCAGCGCGAGCGCGTCATGGCCGAGCTGCTGCCGCGCGTCAAGGCGCTGACCCTGCTGGCGCGCAGCTACGACATCGGCCTGAACATCGACGCCGAGGAAGCGGACCGCCTGGAAATCTCGCTCGACCTGCTGGAAGCGCTGTGCTTCGAGCCGGAGCTGGACGGCTGGAACGGCATCGGCTTCGTGATCCAGGCCTACCAGAAGCGCGCGCCCTTCGTGATCGACTACGTGATCGACCTGGCCCGCCGCAGCCGCCACCGCGTGATGGTGCGGCTGGTCAAGGGCGCGTACTGGGACACCGAAATCAAGCGCGCCCAGGTCGACGGCCTGGAAGGCTATCCGGTGTACACGCGCAAGGTCTACACCGACGTGGCCTACCTGGCCTGCGCCCGCAAGCTGCTGGGCGCGCCCGAGGCGGTGTACCCGCAGTTCGCCACGCACAACGCCTACACGCTGGCGGCCGTCTACCACCTGGCCGGCCAGAACTACTATCCCGGCCAGTACGAGTTCCAGTGCTTGCACGGCATGGGCGAGCCGCTCTACGACGAAGTGGTGGGGCCGCTGGCGCAGGGCAAGCTGAACCGCCCGTGCCGCATCTACGCGCCGGTGGGCACGCATGAAACCCTGCTGGCCTACCTGGTGCGCCGCCTGCTGGAAAACGGCGCCAACACCTCGTTCGTGAACCTGATCGGCGACGACAGCATTCCGGTGGAGCAGCTGGTGGCCGATCCGGTCGAGGCCGCCTCGCGCATCGCGCCGCTGGGCGCGCCGCACGAGAAGATCCCGCTGCCGCGCGAACTCTACGGCGATCCTCAGGCCGGCGCGCGCGCCAACTCCGCCGGCCTGGACCTCAGCAACGAGCACCGCCTGGGCTCGCTGTCGGCGGCGCTGCTGGCCAGCGCCGGCATGCCGTGGCGCGCCGGCCCCATGCTGGGCGAAGGCGAAGCGGCCTGGGATGCCGCCCGCGCCATCGAAGTCCGCTACCCCGCCATCCTGCGCGACGTGGTCGGCCACGTCATCGAAGCGACGCCGGAAGAGGCC
>JAEXBL010000095.1 GCA_023394015.1 Pseudomonadota bacterium
GGTCGCGCTGCTGCCCGGCGGCCAGACGGCCGTGGTGGCGCAGGTGCTCGCCCACGCCCGCACGCCCCGGCCCGTGGCGGCCGGCCACAGCGCCGGCATCGTGCTCGACCGCGAGCTGGACGTCTCGCGCGGCGACTGGATCGTGGCCGCACCTGAGCCAGCACCGGCCGCTGCCGACGACTTCGACACGCCGGCGCCGACAGCCGCGTGGCCGCTCACCCGCCAGCTCGCCACCACCATCGCCTGGCTCGACGACGAGCCGCTGCTGCCCGGCCGCGTGTACTGGGCACTGCACGGCCACCGCTGGGTGAAGGCCAGGGTGCAGCGCATCGCCGAGCGCCTGAACATCCACACCCTGGCGCGCGAGGAAGCCGCGCAGCTCGAGCCCAACGCCATCGGCCACGTCGAGCTGCTGCTGCAAGAGCCCATCCCGGCCACGCCGTTCGCCACCAGCCGCGGGCTCGGCGCGCTGATCCTGGTCGACACCGCCAGCCACCGCACGGCCGGCGCCGTGCTGGTGCGCTGAAGGGTGGCGCGCGCGACCACAGCCGCCGCCACAAGACCCTATAGCACTCAACCCTTTGCGCGACACGGCTTCCGCTGGGGTCGGTTCACCGAACGGCCTAAAATCGTGGCCTTCGCGCCGGCCCCACGCACCGATGGCCGGCGCTTTGTTCACCTCACCCGAAGCCGCACCGAGAACAACATGACCCACGTCGTCACCGAAGCCTGCTTCCGCTGCAAATACACCGATTGCGTGGACGTTTGCCCCGTCGACTGCTTTCTGGAAGGCCCCAACTTCCTCACCATCGACCCCGACGAGTGCATCGACTGCGCGGTGTGCATTCCCGAGTGCCCGGTCAACGCCATCTATGCCGAGGAAGACCTGCCCAAGGACCAGCTGCACATGACCGCCATCAATGCCGAGCTGGTGAAGTCGCCCAACTTCAAGACCATCACCAAGCGCAAGGACCCGCTGCCCGACCACGAGGAATGGGCCAACAAGACCGACAAGCTGAAAGAGCTGATCCGCTGACGCGCCGCCTTTCACCTTCCACCTGAAAAAGCGGCTTGGCGCAGGCCCCACCTGCGCAGGCCGCTTTTGTTTTCAAGCACGCGATCATGACCACCGACACCCGCCCGCTCGACATCGACGCCCTCATCATCGGCGCCGGGCCGGTGGGCCTGTTCGCGGTGTTCGCGCTGGGCCTGCTGGAGATCGAGGCCCACGTGATCGACGCCCTGCCCCAGGTCGGCGGCCAGCCCGGCGAGCTGTACCCCGACAAGCCGATCTACGACATTCCCGGCGTGCCGGTGTTCAGTGGGCAGCAGCTGATCGACGGGCTGATGCAGCAGATCGCGCCCTTCAAGCCGCGGTTCCACCTGGGGCAGCAGGTCAGCGGACTGCACAAGCAGCCCGATGGGCGCTTTCTGGTGGAAACCCACAAGGGCCTGCGCTTTGCCGCCAAGACCGTGTTCATCGCCGCCGGCGTGGGCGCCTTCGTGCCGCGCCGGCTGCGGGTGGAGGGGCTGGACGCGTTCGAGGACCGGCAGCTGTTCTACAGCGTGCCCGACGCGGCGCAGTTCCAGGGCCAGCGGCTGGTGGTCGTGGGCGGCGGCGATTCGGCGCTGGACTGGGCCATCCACTTCGCCACGCACGCCGAGCAGGCGCCGGCCAGCGTCACCCTGCTGCACCGGCGCGACGGCTTTCAGGCCACGCCGGCCAGCGTGGCGCGCATGCGCGAGCTGCAAGCGGCGGGCGCGCTCGACTTCGTGGTCGGCCAGGTCGATGGCTTCGAGCAGCAGGACGGGCGCGTCACCGCCGTCCAGGTGCTCGGCCCCGACGGCCACACCACGCCGCTGCCGCTGGACGCGCTGCTGGTGTTCCACGGCATGAGCCCCACGCTCGGCCCCATCGCCGACTGGCAGCTGGCGCTGGAGCGCAAGCAGCTGGTGGTGGACACCGAGAAGTTCCAGACCAGCGCGCCGGGCATCTTCGCCATTGGCGACATCAACACCTACCCCGGCAAGCGCAAGCTGATCCTGTGCGGCTTTCACGAGGCCACGCTGGCCGCCTACGCGGCGCGCGCGCTGGTGGCGCCGGGCCAGGAGCTGCCGTTCCAGTACACCACCAGCAGCACGCGGCTGCAGCGCCTGCTGGGCGTTGCCCCGCCCGCGCAGGGCGACAGGCCCGGCGGCGCCGGGACGTAGCCGCGTTCAACGTTCAAGGCAGCACCGGGTCCTGCCGCGGCGGCACCCGCTCGCAATCACCGCCCATCAACCGGCAATGCCCGTCCTCGTCGCGCCAGGGGTGGGCATGGCCGGCACAGCCGCTCTGGCAGATCACGCGGGCGGCGCTGCCGGGCGGGCGGGCCTCCTCGCCGCTGGCCACCACCGGCCGCGCCGGTAGCGGCCCCAGGCGCGGCCAGCCCAGGCCCCACAGCAGCTGCGTCGTCGCCAGCACCCAGCGGGCACGCCAGCGCATCAGTTCGGCCTCCAGTTGCAGGCAGCGGTGCTGCTGCTCGTCGCACTGGCGGCTGACCCGCGCCTGCAGGCCCGCCCAGTGCCGCAGCAGGCAGCCATGCTCGACCACCAGCGCGTGCTGCTCACCGTCCATCATTGCAAGCTCCGCGGAGCGGCCGCCCACAGCGACACCGGTGCCGGGCGGCTGGCCTGCTGCCAATGGCCGATCAGGCGCCGCAGCATCAGGCGCATCGTCGGGCTCAGCTGCGCGTGCTCGGCCAGCAGGCCCAGGTTCTCGACGATCTTGCGGGTCATGGGACCTTGGTACGCCGTCTCGGGAGCCGCCTGCGCCACCCCGGTCATCAGGGCCAGGGTGCCGGCCAGCAAGGCCTCGACGCCAGGCAGCGTGTACTCTTCGTCGGCATGGGCGGCCAAGGTCGGATTGGTGGACATTGATGAATTCCTGCTTTGAATGAGGGTTGGAAGTCAGTATATGCGAACGATTCTCATTTGCAAACCTGAATTCGCTCAATAATCAAGCCCTACGCAGACCACCAAGGAGCTTTATTCATGCAGATCAAGGACAAGGTTTTCATCGTCACCGGCGGCGCTTCGGGCCTGGGTGAAGGCACGGCGCGCATGCTGGCCGCCGAGGGTGCCAAGGTGGTGATCGCCGACATGCAGGTCGACAAAGGCGAGGCCGTGGCCAAGGACATCGGCGCGACCTTCGTCAAGTGCGACGTCAGCAGCGAGGCCGACGGCCAGGCGGTGGTGGCCAAGGCCACGTCGCTCGGCAAGTTGATGGGCCTGGTCAACTGCGCCGGCATCGCCCCGGCCGAGAAGACCGTGGGCAGGAGCGGCGCCCACAAGCTCGACGTGTACACCAAGACCATCATGGTCAACCTGGTCGGCACCTTCAACATGATCCGCCTGGCGGCCGAGGCCATGTGCGCCAACGAGCCCGAGAGCACCGGCGAGCGCGGCGTGCTGATCAGCACCGCCAGCGTGGCCGCCTACGACGGCCAGATCGGCCAGGCCGCGTATTCCGCCAGCAAGGGCGGCGTGGTGAGCATGACGCTGCCGATCGCGCGCGACCTGAGCCGCAACGGCATCCGCAACATGACCATCGCCCCCGGCATCTTCGGCACGCCCATGCTGATGGGCATGCCGCAGGAGGTGCAGGACGCGCTGGCCGCCATGGTGCCCTTCCCCAGCCGCCTGGGCACGCCGGCCGACTACGCCAAACTGGTCAAGCACATCATCGAGAACGACATGCTCAACGGCGAGGTGATCCGCCTCGACGGCGCCATCCGCCTGGCACCGAAGTAAATCCATCGCCCCGCCCTTATCCTTGCAGCACCCTTGGGCGCCAGCCAGGGGCAAGGTGTCGGGGAGGCTTCAAAGAAATACCGGACGCAGAGGACGCAAAGATCACGCAGAGGACGCAGAAGAAAACCAAAAACCACTTCATTCTTTTGCGTTCTCTGCGAATCCTTTGCGTCCTCTGCGTTCGGCTGCCTGGGTCTGTTCCGGTACAAGCGTGCGCGGCAACAAGCATGCTTGACCGACAGGCCGAACATTTTGCTACAAGTTAAATAGCTGATCTGGCTTGTCTGCCGGGCATCAGCTGCACATTGGAGCCGGCATCGGGTTAGGATGGGCCTCGGCCAAAAAACTGAGGAGACATCCCATGCCCACGAACCGCCCGAGCGCCCTCGCGGCCCTGGCCTGCGCCGCCCTGCTGGCCGGCTGCGCCAGCGGCTTTCGCTACACGCCGCCAGCCGCCGCGCCGATCACGCCCGAGGGCGGCTCGGGCTGGACCGACAAGCCCGGCTGGGCCACCGAGAAATTCGCCGTCGCCGCCGCCAACCCGCTCGCCACCGACGCCGGCTACCAGGTGCTCAAGGCCGGCGGCAGCGCGGTCGATGCGGCGGTGGCGGTGCAAATGGTGCTGAGCCTGGTGGAGCCGCAGTCCAGCGGCATCGGCGGCGGCGCCTTCCTGCTGCACGCCGCGGGGCAGGAGGTGACGGCCTGGGATGGCCGCGAGACCGCGCCCGCCGCCGCCGATGAAAGACTGTTCCTCGGCGCCGACGGCAAGCCGCTGCCCTTTTACGACGCCGTGGTCGGCGGCCGCTCGGTCGGCGTGACGGGCACGGTGCGCATGCTGGAGCAGGCGCACCGGGCGCACGGCCGCCTGCCCTGGGCGCAGCTGATCCAGCCGGCGATCCAGCTGGCCGAGCAGGGTTTCCAGGTCAGCCCGCGCCTGGCCACCATGCTGGCCAACGAAAAGCACCTGAGCAAGGACCCGGTGGCCGCGCGCTACTTCTACGACGGCGCCGGCCAGCCCTGGCCGGTGGGCCATGTGCTGAAGAACCCCGAGCTGGCCGCGGTGCTGAAAGGCATCGCCGCGCGCGGCTCGGCGGCGCTGCTGCAGGGCCCGGTGGCGCAGGCCATCGTCGACAAGGTCACGCGCCACCCGACCAACCCCGGCCAATTGACGCTGGCCGATCTGGCGGGCTACCAACCCAAGCGCCGCGCGCCGCTGTGCCACGACCTGGCGGTGCCGGCCTCGGGCAAGACCTACGAGGTGTGCGGCTTCCCGCCGCCCTCGTCGGGCGCCATCGCCATCGGCCAGATCCTGGGCATCCTGGCGCACACGCCCGGCGCCGCCATGAAGCCGGACGCCGCCGGCCTGCCCAGCGCCGCCTGGCTGCACTACTACACCGAGGCCGCGCGCCTGGCCTTTGCCGACCGCGCCCAGTACCTGGCCGACCCCGACTTCGTGCAGCCGCCGGCCGGCAATTGGCTGAGCCTGCTCGACCCCGCCTACCTGAAAAGCCGCGCCGCGCTCATCGGCCCGCAAAGCCTGAAGGTGGCGCAGCCGGGCACGCCCGGCGCCGTCAAGACCAGCCACGCGCCCATGCCCGACCAGCCCGAGTACGGCACCAGCCACATCAGCATCGTCGACGGGCACGGCAACGCGCTGGCGATGACCACCACCATCGAGGACGCCTTTGGCGCGCGCCAGATGGTGAAAGGCTTCCTGCTCAACAACGAGCTGACCGACTTCAGCTTCGCCCCCACCGGCGCCGACGGCCGGCCCATCGCCAACCGCGTGCAGCCCGGCAAGCGCCCGCGCTCGTCGATGGCGCCGACGCTGGTGTTCGAGAAGCTTGCCAACGGCCAGCGCGGCCCGCTGCTGATGAGCGGCGGCAGCCCCGGCGGCGCGCTCATCATCCACTACACCGCCAAGACCCTGCACGGCGTGCTGAACTGGGGCCTGACGCCGCAGCAGGCCATCAACCTGCCCAACTTCGGCTCCACCAACGGCCCCAGCCTGCTGGAAGAAAAGAAGTTCCCGCCCGCCACCGTCGAGGCGCTGCGCACGCGCGGCGCCGAGGTGCGCGAGATGAACATGACCAGCGGCCTGCAGGCCATCTCCCGCGCCCACATCCACGGCAAGCCGATGTGGCTGGGCGGCGCCGACCCGCGGCGCGAGGGCGTGGTGATGGGTGATTGATCTCCATCAACAGCCACCCAAAAACCATCCATATGCCTTGTGGCCAATTGACTCGGGCGCTTGACTGTCTAAGGGATTCTGCTTACGGGCAACACCTTGCAAATCGGTAGACTTGTCCGCATGGGGTGGTGCGTGCAGCGCGCAATGCGCCGCCCCATCCAAAGGAGAAACCACGATGGACATGAACCGAAGGCACTTTTTCCGCGTCAGCGGAGCGGGGCTGCTCGGCTCCAGCCTGGTGGCGATGGGCTTCTCGCCCACCGCCGCCATGGCCGAGACGCGCAACTTCAAGCTCGCACGCACCACCGAATCGCGCAGCACCTGCCCGTATTGCTCGGTCAGTTGCGGGCTGGTGATCTACACGCTGGGCGACCGCGCCAAGAACGTGAAGTCCAGCATCATCCACATCGAGGGCGACCCCGACCACCCGGTCAACCGCGGCACGCTGTGCCCCAAGGGCGCCGGCGTGATGGACATGGTCCAGTCGCCCAACCGCGTGCTGCACCCGCAGGTGCGCGAGCCCGGCAGCAACGAGTGGAAGCGCATCTCCTGGGACGATGCGCTGGACCGCGTGGCCAAGCACATGAAGGCCGACCGCGACGCCAACCTGATCGAGACCAACGACCAGGGCGTCACCGTCAACCGCTGGAACACGGTGGGCTTCCTGATTTCCTCGGCTTCCTCGAATGAATCCGGCTACCTCAGCGTGAAAGTGGCACGCGGCTTGGGGATGGTCGGGATCGACACGCAAGCACGCATTTGACACGCGCCGACGGTGTCCAGTCTGGGCCCGACTTTCGGTCGCGGAGCGATGACCAACTCGTGGACCGACATCCGCAATACGGATCTCGTCCTCATCATGGGCGGCAATGCCGCCGAAGCGCACCCCTGCGGATTCAAGTGGGTGGTAGAGGCCATGCAAAAGCGCAAGGCCCCGCTGGTCGTGGTCGACCCGCGCTTCACCCGTTCGGCCGCGGTGGCCGACTACTACGCGCCGATCCGCGTCGGCACCGACATCGCCTTCCTGGGCGGCGTCATCAACTACCTGTTGACCCATGACAAGATCCACCACGATTACGTCAAGATCAACACCGACGCCACCTTCCTGCTGAAGCCCGACTTCAAGTTCGAGGGCGGCCTGTACAGCGGCTACAACGCCGACAAGCGCAGCTACGACAAGGCCAGCTGGGGCTACCAGATGGGCGAGGACGGCTTCATCAAGGCCGACGACAGCATGCAGGACCCGCTGTGCGTGTTCCAGCAGATGAAGCGGCACTACGCGCGCTACACGCCGGAGATGGTGAGCAAGATCACCGGCACGCCCGAGGACAAGTTCCTCAAGGTGTGCGAGATGCTGGCCACCACGGCGGCGGCCAACAAGGTGATGACCATCTGCTACGCCCTGGGCTGGACCCAGCACTCGGTCGGCTCGCAGAACATCCGCACCATGGCCATGATCCAGCTGCTGCTGGGCAACATGGGCCGGCCCGGCGGCGGCATCAACGCCTTGCGCGGCCACGCCAACGTGCAGGGCATCACCGACATGTGCGCCTACTCCGAGGTGCTCTCGGGCTATATGGGCGCGCCCACCGACAACGACGCCGTGTACGAGAACTACCTGGCGCGGCTGTCGCCCAAGCCCATGCGCCCGGGCCAGATGAGCTACTGGCAGAACTTCCCCAAGTTCCACACCAGCCTCATGAAGGCCTACTACGGCGCCGCGGCCACGCGCGAGAACAACTTCGGCTACGACTGGGTGCCCAAGCGCGACGGCCCGTACGACGTGCTGGCCATGTTCGAGCGCATGCACAACGGCCAGATGCAGGGCTTCATCAGCCAGGGCTTCAACCCGCTGGCGGCGGTGCCGAACAAGAAGAAGCTGTCGGCCGCGCTGTCCAAGCTGAAGTACCTGGTGGTGATCGACCCGCTGGAGACCGAGACCAGCGAGTTCTGGAAGAACTACGGGCCGCTGAACAACGTCGACCCGGCGTCCATCCAGACCGAGGTGATTCGCCTGCCCTCGGGCTGCTTCGCGGAGGAAGAAGGCACCTTCACCAACTCCAGCCGCGTGCTGAGCTGGAAGGAAAAGGCCGTCGACCCGCCGGGCGAGGCCAAGGGCGACGCCGAGATCGTGGCGCGCCTGTTCATGAAGCTGCGCGCGCTCTACGCCAAGGAGGGCGGCAAGCTGCCCGAGCCGGTGGCGGCGCTGCACTGGCC
>JAEXBL010000230.1 GCA_023394015.1 Pseudomonadota bacterium
TCCTGTTCTGGCCATCTGCGCTTGCCTCGGCATGGGGAAGAAGGAAACACGAGTTTATTTCTTCTACACCCTCTTGGCGAGACAAAGAAAGTGACTGCGCCGCCGGGCGCACATCCCGGCCAGCAGCGCTTCAAACCCCAGCCGTCAACTCACGCGCCACAAGGGCGGCAAGCCACTCAAAGCACCCGCCCAAACCACCACACCGACAACCCGCCGGCCAGCAGCGCCAGCAGCGCGCCGGCCAGGGCGAACAGGGCGGAGAGTTCGGTTTCCTTTTTTTCCAGCGTCAGGCGGCTGCTGAGGTTTTCGTAGACCTTCTTCAGGTCCTGCGCGGTGCCGGCGTAGTAGTACTCGCCGGCGGTGCGCAGGGCCACGTCCTTGAGCGTGTCCTCGTCCAGCCGCACGCGCATCGACCAGCCTTCGAAGCCGATGGTCTCGCCCTCCACGGTGCCGACGCCGACGGTGTAGACCTTGACGCCGCGGTCGGCGGCCATCTTGGCGGCGTCCAGCGGGTCGACGCCGATGGTGCGCTGGCCATCGGTGAGCATGATGATGGCGGCCGAGGTGTAGGAGCCGGGCGGGACCGGGATGAACTCGTTCTGCCGGGGCGGCGGCTGCTCGAGCGCGCGGCCCATGCTGCGGCGCCGGTCGAAGCCGAGTTGCTGCAGCTCGATGCCGGCGTTGGGAAACAGCGTGGCCAGCGAGATGACGATGGCGTTGCCGGTGGCGGTGGCGCGCTGCAGCTGAAAGCGGTCGATGGCGGTGGCCAGGTCTTCGCGGTTCAGCGTGGGCAGCTGCGCCACCTGGGCCGAACCGGCAAAGGCCACGATGCCGACCTTGACGTCGCGCGGCAGCTCTTTCAGAAAGGCCTTGGCCGCGTTCTGCGCCGCCACCAGGCGGTTCGGCTCCACGTCGGTGGCGCGCATGCTGGCCGACACGTCCATGGCCAGGATGATGGTCTGCTGGTTCGACGGCAGGGCGATGACGGCCACCGGCCGCGCACTCGCCAAGAGCAGCGCGCCCAGGGCCGCCAACAGCAGCAACGGTGGCAGGTGGCGGCGCCAGCCGGGGCCGCGCCCCAGCGCCTCCTTGACGATGGACAGGCTGGCGTAGCGCACGGCCAGCCGCTTGCGGCGCCGCTGCAGCATCAGATAGGCGAGCACCAGCAGCGGCAACAGCAGCAGCAGCCACAGCAGCTGCGGCCACAGAAAAGCGGGCTGCGGGATCGCCGCAGGCCACTTCAACCAGGCGGGCCAGAGGGTGTTCATGATGGGGACCGGGGATCGCCCATTGTGGCCCGCTCAGGCGGATTTGCGAAGGTGCGCCGGCATGCCCCCACCGGCGGCCAGGCGCGTGCGCTGCCGGCGCAGATCGGCAAAGCGCACGATGGCGTCGGCCAGGTCGTCGTCGGTGCAAAGCTCCAGCGTGTCCACCCCGGCGCGGGTCAATGCGGCGCGCAGCGCGGCCTCGCGCTCGGCGGCCAGGGCGGCAAAGCGCTGGCGAAAGCGCGCGTCGTGCGTGTCCACCAGCAGTTGCTCGCCGGTTTCGGCGTCGCGCAGGGTGATCAGGCCCAGGTCGGGCAGCTCGCGCTCCAGCGGGTCGGTCAGCCGCACGGCGACCACGTCGTGGCGCAGCGCCAGCTGGCCCAGCGGCTGCTCCCAGCCGGGCGCGCTGATGAAGTCCGACACCACGAAGACGGTCGAACGGCGCCGGATGGCGTGCGCGGCAGCCAGCAGAAGCTCGGACAGCTTGGTGCCGCCGGCGCTGTCAGGATTTGCCGAAGCGGCTCTTTTGTTGGTAGCGTCCAGCGGGCCCACCTGCTGCATGGCGTGCAGCAACTGCAGCACGTGTGTGCGGCTGGCGCGGGCCGGAATCATGCGCTCCACGCCCGCGCCGTACAGCAGCGCGCCGACGCGGTTACCGCGCCGCGTGAGCAGGCGTGCCAGCACGCCGACGAAGCCGGCCGACAGCGCGCGCTTGTGCCGCGTGCCGGAGCCGAAGTCCACCGAGGGGCTCAGGTCCAGCAGAAACCAGGCGGTCATCTCGCGGTCTTCGGTGAACACGCGCACGTGCGGCGCGGCCATGCGGGCGGTGACGTTCCAGTCGATGTGGCGCACGTCGTCGTGCGGCTGGTACTCGCGCAGGTCGGCCAGGTCCAGCCCGGTGCCGCGCATCAGGGTGCGCCAGTCGCCCTGCAGCTGGCCGTCGAGCCGGCGCAGCACCGTCCATTCGAGCCGGCGCAGCAGGTGCTCAGCGCTCTCGGGCGCCGCGCCGGCTGGCGCGCGCGGCGGGTTGGGCACCGCGTGAGGCAGCGGCGCCCGGTCGCGGCGCAGCCAGCGGATCATGCCGCCTGCCGCTCGTGCGCCAGCGGCTTGGGCGGCGGCGGCACCTTGGCCATGATGCGCAGCACGATCTGGTCGGCCGACAGCCCTTCGGACAGCGCCTCGTACGACAGCACCAGGCGGTGCCGCAGCACGTCGGGCACCAGGTCGCTCATGTCCTCGGGCAGGGCGTAGCTGCGCCCGCGCATCATGGCCAGCGCCTTGGCGCCCTCGATCAGGCCGATGGTGGCGCGCGGGCTGGCGCCAAAGCCGAGCATGGGCGCCATGTCCGGCAGGCCCGCATCGGCCGGCGCGCGTGTGGCCGACACCAGCCGCACGGCGTACTGCACCAGCGCCGGATCGACGTAGACCTGCCGGCACTGGCGCTGCAGCGCTGCCAGCTGCTCCATGCTGGCGACGGGGTTGACGTCGATGCGCGGGCCGGTCACGCGCTGGGCAATGACGAACTCCTCCTCGTCGCTGGGGTAGTCGACCAGCACCTTCATCATGAAGCGGTCCACCTGCGCCTCGGGCAGGGCGTAGGTGCCTTCGGTCTCGATCGGGTTTTGCGTCGCCATCACCAGGAACGGCTCGGGCACGAAGTGGGTCTGTCCGGCAATCGTCACCTGGCGCTCCTGCATCACCTCCAGCAGCGCGCTCTGCACCTTGGCCGGCGCGGGGTTGATCTCGTCGGCCAGCAACAGGTGGGTGAACACGGGGCCGAGCGCGGTGCTGAACTCGCCCGTCTTCTGGTTGTAGATGCGGGTGCCGATCAGGTCGGCCGGTACCAGGTCGGGCGTGAACTGGATGCGCTTGAACTGGCCCTGCAGCACCTGCGCCAGCGTCTTCACCGTGAGCGTCTTGGCCAGCCCCGGCACGCCCTCCACCAGCAGGTGGCCCCCGGCCAGCAGCGCCACCATCACGCGTTCCAGAAAGCGGTCCTGCCCGACCACCACGCGCTTGACCTCGTAGAGGATCTGCTCCATGAGCTCGGCGGTGGCGGGGTCTGGCTCGAAAGGGGGGGTGTCGGTGTGGCTCATGCGCTCGGAACTCCAAGAAGATCAGATGGCCGCGGAGCAGGCCGTTCGGGAAACGCCGTGCCCGGCCCTGCGCCGGGCACTGGCGTTGTCCCCCCTCGCGTAGCAGAGGGGGGAAGGCGCGTCAGCGACTCAGGGGGGTGCATCCTTAAAAAGGCGGCTGCCCGGCCGCCCCGGCGGCGTTCTCGAACCGCCCCCCCAACCCCATGCCC
>JAEXBL010000305.1 GCA_023394015.1 Pseudomonadota bacterium
CGCATGGCCTGCGCCAGCGGCGCCATGCTGCCTGACGCCGCGCTCGCGGCCAGCGCCCGGCTGCGGGCATGCGAAGCGATTCCCGTCGCCTGCGCCATCGCCCACGCCGTACATGGCGCCATCGGCATCACCGAAGAGCTCGCGCTGGGGCTCTACACCACCCGCTTGCACGAATGGCGCGCCGCCGGCATGAGCGAAGACGATTGCGCCGAGCTGGTCGGCCGCCGGCTGATGGCCAGCGACAGCCGGACCCTGCTGGAATTCGTGCGCGGCATGATGGCCGCGATCGCCGCCTGATTCTTTCAACACCGAGGTTCCCATCCATGTCCCATCCCGATCCCGTCGTCATCGTCGCCGCGCAGCGCACTCCCATCGGCGCATTCCAGGGCGCGCTGTCGCACTACACCGCGCCCCAGCTCGGCGCCCATGCGCTGGCCGCCGCGATGCGCCAGGCCGGGCTGGCCGCGGATGCGGCCCAGGAGGCGCTGATGGGCTGCTGCCTGTTCGCCGGCCTGGGCCAGGCGCCGGCGCGCCAGGCCGTGCTGGGCGCGGGGCTGCCGACCACCGTGCAGGCCACCACGCTCAGCAAGATGTGCGGCTCGGGCATGAAGGCCGTGACGCTGGCCCATGACATGCTTTGCGCCGGTTCGGCCGAGCTGGTGCTGGCCGGCGGCATGGAATCGATGAGCAACGCGCCGCACCTGATACCGCGCGCGCGCCAGGGATACCGCCTGGGCGACGGGCAACTGCTGGACCACATGTACCGCGACGGCCTGCAAGACGCCTACGAAGGCCACCTGATGGGCTATTACGCCGACCTGGCCGCGCGCGAGCACGGCTTCACCCGCGCCGAGCAGGACGCCTATGCCGAGCGCAGCGTGCTGCGCGCCCAGCACAGCGTCGCGCATGGCGCGTTCGCCGCCGAGATCGCGCCGATGGCGGCGCGCCCGCGCCGCGGGGCGCCGCAGGGCGAACTGGTGGCCGAGGACGAAACCCCGGGCCAGTGCGACGTGTCGCGGCTGGGCAGCCTCAAGCCCGTGTTCACCGCCGACGGCACGGTCACGGCCGGCAACGCTTCGTCCATATCGGACGGCGCGGCCGCGCTGGTGCTGACCCGCCAGAGCCACGCGCAGACGCTGGGCCTGACGCCGCGCGCGCGCATCGTCGGCCATGCGGCGGCGGCCTTGCCGCCGGGGCAGTTTCCGGCGGCGCCGGTGCACGCGATCTCGCGCCTGCTCGACCGCGTCGGCTGGAGCCGCGACTCGGTCGACCTGTACGAAATCAACGAGGCCTTCGCCGTGGTCACGCTGATCGCGCTGCGCGAACTGGGCCTGGCGGCCGAACGCGTCAACGTCGAAGGCGGCGCCTGCGCGCTGGGCCATCCGGTGGGCGCGACCGGCGCGCGCATCATCGTCACGCTGCTGCATTCGCTGCAGCGGCGCGGACTGCGCCGCGGCGTGGCCTGCCTGTGCCTGGGCGGCGGCGAGGCCACGGCCATCGCCATCGAAACGCTTTGATCCGGCGGCGCGCCGCCATAGCAACGGAGACGCACACATGGGACCTCTGGCTGGAATCCGCATCATCGAACTGGCCGGGATCGGCCCCGGGCCCATGGCGGCCATGCTGCTGGCCGACATGGGCGCCACCGTGCTGCGGATCGAGCGCAAGGAGCCGGCCGACCTGGGCGTGAAGCGCGAGCTCAAGTACAACCTACTGTTGCGCAACCGGCGCGCCATCGCGCTGGACCTGAAAGACCCGCGCGCCGTCGCGCTGGTGCTGCGGCTGCTGCGCAAGGCCGACGCGCTGATCGAGGGATTCCGGCCCGGCGTGACCGAACGCCTGGGCCTGGGGCCGCAGGCCTGCCTGGCCGAGAATCCCCGGCTGGTCTATGGCCGCATCACCGGCTGGGGCCAGGACGGGCCGCTGGCGCAGGTGGCCGGGCACGACATCAACTACATCGCCGTCACCGGCGTGCTCGACGCCATCGGCCGCGCCGGCCAGCCGCCCACGCCGCCGCTGGCGCTGGTGGGCGATTTCGGCGGCGGCGGCCCGTACCTGGCGCTGGGCGTCCTGGCCGCCATCATCGAGGCGCGCCAGTCCGGGCAGGGGCAGGTGGTGGACGCCGCCGTGATGGACGGCGCGGCCTCGATGGCCACCGCGTTCTTCGGCCTGGCCGCGTCCGGCGCGTGGCGGCCCGAGCGCGGCGCCAACATCCTGGATTCCGGCGCGCCGTTCTACGACGTCTACCAGTGCGCCGACGGCCTGTGGCTGTCGGTCGGCCCGATAGAAAAGCGCTTTCACGAACTGCTGCTGCGCGAGCTGGGCCTGGACGACGAGGCGATCCGCGAACTTGGCGACCACCAGGACCGGGACACCTGGCCGCGCCTGCGCGCGGTGCTGCGCGAGGCGTTCGCCCAACGCGACCGCGACGACTGGTGCGCCCGGCTGGCGCTGCTGGATGTCTGCGTGGCGCCGGTGCAGACGCTGCGCGACGCGGCGCAGCACCCGCAGGTGCGGGCGCGCGGCACGCTGGTGGAGATCGACGGCATCACGCAGCCGGCGCCGGCGCCGCGCTTCAGCAGGACGCCCAGCGCCCGGCCCACCGCGCCGCAGCCCCCGGACCCGGCGGCCTTGAAGGACTGGCTGGATGCCGAAGAACTGGAGGCGTTCGGCATCCCCGGAAACTGAGGGGCGCGAGGCAGCGGTTATCGTATGGCGTTATAACGTACGATTATTTGCATATAACCGAGGAAGATTTTGTCCGCCGCCGCAGCCGTCGCTCCCAGCAGCACCTCCTATGAACTCTCGCCGCGCGAGCAGCGCGGCAACATCGCAAGACTGACCGTCGCCCAGGCGCTGGCCGGCGCGAACTCCGTCGTGGTCTACGCCACCGGGGCCATCGTCGGCGACATGCTGGCGCCGGACAAGTCGCTGGCCACCTTGCCGATTTCCGTTTTCGTGGTGGGCATGGCGGCCTGCATCATGCCCGCCGGCGCCATCGCGCGGCGTCACGGCCGGCGGGCCGCGTTCCTGGCCGGCACCGGCTGCGGGATGCTGGTGGGCCTGCTGGCGGCCGCGGCCATCGTGCTGAGTTCGTTCTGGCTGTTCTGCCTGGCGACTTTCTTCGGCGGCGCGTACGCCGCCGTGGTGCTGTCGTTCCGCTTCGCGGCGGCCGACGGCGTCTCGCCCGCGCTGCGGCCGCGCGCGCTGTCCTTCGTGATGGGCGGCGGCGTGGTGGCGGGCGTGGTGGGGCCGCAGCTGGTCACCCACACCATGTACCTGTGGCAGCCGCATATGTTCGCCGCCACCTTCCTGGTGCAGGCCGCGGTCGCGGCGTTGTCGGCGCTGGTGCTGCTGGGCGTGCGGCTGCCGACGCCGAGCGCGGCGGAAGTGGCGCAGGGGCGGCCGCTGTCGGTCATCGCGCGCCAGCCGCTTTTCATCACGGCCGTGATCTGCGGCGCGGTGTCCTACATGCTGATGAACTTCCTCATGACGGCTGCCCCGCTGGCCATGCACCTGTGCGGCCACAGCCAGGAGAACGCCAACCTCGGCCTGCAATGGCACGTCATCGCGATGTACGCGCCCAGCTTCTTCACCGGCCGGCTGATCGTGCGCTTCGGCGCCGGGCGCGTGGTGGCGGCGGGCCTGCTGCTGACCGGGCTGGCCGCGGCCGCCGGCCTGAACGGCATCGACGTGGCCCACTTCTGGCTCACGCTGATCCTGCTGGGGGTGGGCTGGAACTTCGGCTTCGTGGGCGCGTCCGCGCTGGTGCTGGAATGCCATCGCCCGGAAGAAAAGACGCGGGTGCAGTCGCTCAACGATTTCGTGGTGTTCGGCACCATGGCGCTGGGCTCGTTCGCCTCGGGCGGGCTGCTGGCCGCGTACGACTGGGACACGGTGCTGTGGGTGTCGTTCGCGCCGCTGGCGCTTGCGGTCGTGGTGCTGGGCGCGGCGGCGCGGCGCATCGGCCGCCGCGACCGGGCCTGAGC
>JAEXBL010000354.1 GCA_023394015.1 Pseudomonadota bacterium
GCGCTGATCGGCGCCGCGGCCTCGCACGAACTGCTGCCCGGCATCGTGCCCGGCTACGAGGCGCAGGTGGCGCGCGTCATGGAGACGCTCGCGCGCCTGTCGCCGGTCACGGCGCCCGGCAGCGCCACCAACGAGCCCACGCTGGCCGACATGCGCGCCTCGGCCAGGCGTGGCGACACCACGCACGTGGACGTGATCGACCGCTGGGGCAACATGATCTCGGCCACGCCGTCGGGCGGCTGGTTCCAGTCCTCGCCGGTCATTCCCGAACTGGGCTTCGGCCTGAACACGCGCGCCCAGATGTTCTGGCTGGAAGCGGGGCTGCCGGGCACGCTGGCCCCGGGCAAGCGGCCGCGCACCACGCTCACGCCCTCGCTGGCGCTGCGCGAAGGCAAGCCTTACCTGGCCTTCGGCACGCCCGGCGGCGACCAGCAGGAGCAATGGCAGCTGCTGTTCTTCCTGCGCCACGTCCACCACGGGCTGAACCTGCAGGAAGCGATCGACCTGCCCATGTCGCACACCATGCATTTCCCCACTTCCTTCTATCCGCGCGACCGCAAGCCGGGGCACCTGGCGCTGGAGGCCGGTTTCGGCGCCGAGGTGATCGAGGCGCTGCGCCAGCGCGGCCACCGGATCGAAGAGGTGCCGCAATGGTCGGTGGGGCGCCTGACGGCCGCCTCGCGCGACGCCGACGGCCTGCTGCACGCGGCCGCCACGCCGCGCCTCATGCAGGCCTACGCGATCGGCCGCTGATCGGCCAGGGGCTTTGTTGCGGCGCGTCGCCGCCATGGGGTATGTTTTACCCATGACGCCATCCCAGCAGAGCCCCGCGGCGGGGGCCCGGTCCCTGACGGGACAAGAGCCGCTCTTCATCGTCCTCAACACCGGATCGGGGCGCGGCGACGCGCAAGCGCTGCAGGACACCATCCGCGGCATGCTCGATGCGGCCGGACGGCGCTACGAACTGATGCCCGTGCAGGACCCGTCCCGTTTGGCCGAACAGGCCCGCGAGGCGCTGCGGCGCGCCCGGCCGGAGCTGGGCGGGGTGAGCGCCGCCGGCGGCGACGGCACGCTCAGCGCCGTGGCCGGCGCCGTGCTGGGCCAGGGCGTGCCCTTCGGCATCCTGCCCCAGGGCACCTTCAATTACTTCGGCCGCAGCTACGGCATTTCCCAGGATACGGAAACGGCGCTGCGCGGGTTCCTGCAAGGCCGGATCCAGCCGGTGCAGGTCGGCCTGCTCAACGGCCGGCTGTTCCTGGTCAACGCCAGCCTGGGCCTGTATCCGCAACTGCTCGAAGACCGCGAAGCCTACAAGCAGAAGTACGGCCGCAGCCGGCTGGTGGCCCTGTGGTCCGGCATGGTCACGCTGCTGCGCGCGCCGCGCCAGCTGAGCCTGACGCTGGACTACGAGGGCAAGGCGCGCAGCCTGCGCTCTCCCACCCTGGTGGTCGGCAACAATCCGCTGCAGCTCGAACACATCGGGATTCCGGCCGAGGAACTCGAACGCGGACGCCTGATCGCCATGGCGGCGCGGCCGGTCGGCACCCTGGCGCTGTACGGCCTGCTGCTGCGCGGCCTGGCCAGCCGGCTGGGCGACGCCGAGCACGTCGTCAACTTCGCCTTCGACCGGCTGTCGGTGGGCGTGCGCGGACGGCGGCGGGTCAAGGTGGCGATGGCCGGCGAGATCTCCTGGATGGACACGCCGCTGGAATTCAAGGTGGCCCCCGAGCGGCTGCCGCTGGTGGTGCCCACGGACCCGCAATACCTGGACCGTTCATGACGCGCATCCTGCATCTTTCCGATACGCACTTCGGCACTGAACGCAAGCCGGTCGTCGAGGCCGTGCTGGACCTGGCCCGCAGCCTTGCGCCCGACCTGGTGGTGCTGAGCGGCGACATCACGCAGCGCGCGCGGCGCGGCCAGTTCGCCGCCGCCCGCAAGTTCATCGAGCGCCTGTCGCTGCCGGTGCTGGCCGTGCCGGGCAACCATGACATCCCGCTTTTCAACGTGTTGGCGCGCGCGCTCAACCCCTACGGCAACTACAAGCGCGCCCTGGGCGCGGTGCTCGAACCGGTCTACGAAAGCGACGGCCTGCTGGCCATCGGCCTGAACACGACGCGCCCGCGCCGCCACAAGGACGGCGAAATCTCCGGCGGCCAGATCGCCCGCGTGGCCCAGCGCCTGCGCCAGGCCCGGCCGGGCCAGCTGCGGGTGGTGGTGGCGCACCACCCGGTGCGCGCCAAGGTCGAGTCCGACCTGTCCAACCTGCTGATCGGGCGCGAGCGCGCACTGCAGGCCTGGGGCGAGGCCGGGGTGGACCTGGTGCTGGGCGGCCACATCCATCTGCCTTATGTGCTGCCGCTGCGCCCCGAGGCGGGGGGCGGGGGCTGGATCGTGCAGGCCGGCACCGCCTGCTCGCACCGCGTGCGCGGCAGCATTCCCAATTCCGTGAACGTGATCGAGCGCGACGCCGACGGCGGCTGCCGGGTCGAGCGTTGGGACTACGCCGCCGGGACCCATGCTTTCGCACCGGTCGACAAGACGCTGGTCGCGCTGTAGCGTGGCCGGCGGCGGAAATCTCCTCGTGGACGCTTGCAAATGACCAACGTCTATGCGGCGTGGGTCGCGTCCCATGCCTTGCTATTGTTCATCGCGCTGCCGCTTCTGAGCGGCGCGGCGG
>JAEXBL010000365.1 GCA_023394015.1 Pseudomonadota bacterium
GGGCATGCTGGAGATCGGCGGCATCTACTACACCGTCTACCAGCTCGTGCTGCTGCCGGCCGCGGCGGTGGCGGTGATGGCGGGCCTGACCTGGTTCTTTTCGTACACGCGCCAGGGCAAGCTCATCACCGCCGTGATCGAGGACTACGAGGTCGCCTGCACGCTGGGCGTGAACGCCAGGCGCGTTTACCTGCTGACCTTCACGCTGGGCGCCATGCTGGCGGCGCTGGGCGGCGCGCTGGCCTCGCCCACCACTTCGCTGGTGCCGGGCATCGGCGCCGACACCATCGTGCTGTCCTTCGCCATCGTGGCCGCGGCCGGGCTGGGCCATTTCCAGGGCGCGGCGGTGACCGCGCTCATCATCGGGCTGGGCCAGGCGCTGTGCGTGCACCTGTACAGCGAAATCGCATCGGTCGTCCCCTACGTGGTGATGACGCTAATCCTGCTGGTCCGGCCCTACGGGCTGTTCGGCCGCGCGCAGGTGAAGAGGGTATGAATCATGCAATTTTCTCTACGCGACAAGGCGCCCGTGCTGCTGGCCGCGGCCATCCTGCTGGCCGCGCCCGCGATGGCGCCCGGACTGCGCGCCATCCTGTTCATGGCGGTCGCCGAGGCGGTGGTGGCGCTGGGCATCCTGGTGCTGCTGCGCGCCGGCCAGATCTCCTACGGCCACGCGCTGTACTTCGCCGCCGGCGCCTATGCGGTGGCGTTCGGATCGCGCTGGCTGGGTCCGGAACTGCTGCTCACGCTGCCTTTCGCCGTGGCGTGCAGCGCGCTGCTGGGCGCGGCGCTGGGCGCCATCCTGGTGCGCTACCGCGACATCTTCTTCGCCATGCTGAACCTGGCTTTCTCGATGGTGGGCTTCACGCTGCTGCTCAAGCTCTATGACCTGACCGGCGGCAGCGACGGCCTGACCGTCGCGCAGCACCGCTACGCCGGCCTGGCGCTGCCGGCCGACGACTACGGCCCGGCCACGTATGCGCTCGCGGTGGCGCTGCTGGCGCTGGCGCTGCTCGCCACCTCGCGCTATCTGGCCTCGCCCCAGGGCCAGGCGCTGTCGGCGCTGAAAACCAACGAGACCCGCCTGGAATACCTGGGAGTGTCGGGCCGCGCCGTGCTCTACCGCGCCTACGTCGCCTCGGCGGCGCTGGCCGGCCTGGGCGGCGCGCTGGCGGCGCTGGGCACCGGCCACGTCACGCCCGAACTGGGCTACTGGACCAAGTCCGCCGAATTCGTGTTCATCGCGGTGCTGGGCGGCGTGGGCCACGTGGCCGGCGCGCTGGCCGGCGCGGTGGGCTTCGAACTGCTGCGCAGCTACGCCAGCGCCGCGGCCGCCAACGCCTGGCAGCTCATCATGGGCGCCGTGCTCATACTCATCGTGCTGTTCGCGCCGCAAGGCCTGTGCGGCCTGGTCAGGAAAGCGGGCGCGGCCCGCGCCGCCAAGGAGGCCTCGGCATGAGCGCGCCCATCCTGCAGGCCCGCGGCCTGCACATCGAATTCGGCGGGGTCAAGGCCGCCAACGGCGTGGACCTGACGCTGCATGCGGGCGAACTGGCCTCCATCATCGGCCCCAACGGCTCGGGCAAGACCACCTTCCTGAACCTCTGCACGGGCTATGTGCGGGCCTCGGCCGGCAGCGTGCAGTTCGACGGCGTGGAACTGACGCGGCTGCCGCCGCGCCGGATCGCCCGGCTGGGCATCGCGCGCGCCTTCCAGCTGCCGCAGCTCTTCACCGAACAGACGGTCGAACAGAACCTGCTGCTCGCCATCGCCGGGGGCCGCGGCTGCTGGGGGCTGTCGCCGCGGTCCACCCCCGCGGCGCGCGACGAAGCCGCGGCGCTGTTGCGCCTGTTTCACCTGCAAGGCCACAGCAAGCGCGAGATCGGCTCGCTGCCCGAAGGCGTGCGCAAGCTCATCGACATCGCCGTGGCGCTGGCGCTCAAGCCGCGCCTGCTGCTGATGGACGAGCCGACCAGCGGCGTCAGTTCACAGGAGAAATTCGCCATCATGGACATGCTCATACCCGTGCTGCGCGACCAGGGCATCACCGCCCTGCTGGTCGAGCACGACATGGAACTGGTCGAACGCTACATGGACCGCGTGGTGTTCTGGAACGCCGGCCAGGTGGCGGCGGTCGGCACGCCGGCCGACATCCTCCAGCGCGAGGACGTGCTGCGCGACGTGGTGGGAGCGATGTGATGCTGCATATCGACCGACTCACCGCCCGCATCGAAGGCGCCGCCGTCCTTCGCGAAGTCGGCCTGGATCTGTCCGCCGGCGAAACGCTGGCCCTGATCGGACGCAACGGCGCGGGCAAGACCTCGCTGCTGCGCGCCATCATGGGCGTGCTGCGCGCCGACGGCGGCACGCTGCGCTTCGACGGACAGGACCTGCGCGCCATGGACGCGCACCGGCGCGCCGGCCTGGGCATCGGCTACGCGCCCGAGGAACGCCGCCTGATCGGCAAATTCTCGGTGCTGGAGAACATCATGGTGCCGGCCTGGGCCTGCGGCCTGCCCGCGCGCGCGGTGCGCCAGCGGCTCGACCTGATCTACGCCGTGGCCCCCGAGCTGCCCGCGCTGAGCGCGCGCGCCGGCGGCCTGCTGTCGGGCGGCCAGCAGAAGATGGTGGCGCTGGGCCGCGCGCTGATGGCCGGCCACCGGCTGGTGCTGCTGGACGAGCCGTTCCAGGGCCTGGCCCCGGCGCTGGCGCTGCGCTATGCGGACAGCCTGCGCACGCTGCGCCGCCAGCAGCCCGAGCTGGCCATCATCATCACCGAATCCAACCCCAAGTTGCTCGACGCCATGGCCGATCGCACCCTGTCGATCGAACGGGGCGCCATTTCCGCGGCAGACGCCGCCAGACAGACCCACTAAGGAGTCCCTATGCATTTGCGAGCCGCGGTGATCCAGACCGCATCGGTTCCCTTCGACAGCGCCGCCACCACCAGGAAGGTGGTCAAGCTCATCCTGGAGGCTGCCGCGCAGGGCGCGCGCCTGCAGGTGTTCCCCGAGGCCCTGCTGTCGGCCTATCCCAAAGGAGCCGACTTCGGCGCGCGCGTGGGCGGACGCCTGCCGCGCGGACGCGATGAGTTCCTGCGCTACTACGACAGCGCCATCGACGTGCCCGGCCCCGAGACCGAACAGATCGCCGAGGCCGCGCGCGAGGCCGGCTCGTACGTGGTCATCGGCGTGATCGAGCGCGACGGCGGCACGCTGTACTGCACGGTGCTGTTCTTCTCGCCCGAGGGCGAACTGCTGGGCAAGCACCGCAAGCTCATGCCCACGGCGATGGAGCGGCTGGTCTGGGGCTACGGCGACGGCTCCACCCTGCCCGTGTTCGACACGCCCTTCGGCAAGCTGGGCTCGGTGATCTGCTGGGAAAACTACATGCCGCTGCTGCGCATGGCGATGTACGGCAAGGGCATCCAGCTCTACTGCATGCCCACGGCCGACGACAAGGATTCGTGGCTGGCCACCGCCCGCCACATCGCGCTGGAGGGCCGCTGCTTCGTGCTGACCGCCTGCCAGTACCTGACCCGCGCCGACTTCCCGGAGGACTACGACGCGATCCAGGGCAACGCGCCCGACACCGTGCTGATGCGCGGCGGCAGCGCCATCATCAGCCCGCTGGGCGAGGTCCTGGCCGGACCGGACTATGAGGGAGAGTGCATCCTGACCGCCGACCTGGACCTGGACGACATTGCGCGCGGCAAGTTCGATTTCGACGTGGTGGGCCACTATGCGCGGCCGGACATCTTCCAGCTGGTGGTCGACGAATCGCCGACGCCGCCGGTCGTGCTCAAGCGCTGCCCGGCGGGCGCCCGGCGCGATCAGCCGATCACGCGGAAGCGTTCGGCGTCGTCCATGAACGGCTTCTCGCCGAAGCCGTTCTCATTGGAGCCGAACGGCATCTGCGCGCGCAGCTTCCAGTAGGCCGGGATATTCCACTGGCTCGCCACGGCGGCGTCGATCAGCGGGTTGTAGTGCTGCAGGCTGGCGCCCACGCCGGCGTTGGCCAGGGCGGTCCAGACCGACAGCTGCGCCATGCCGCCGGCCTGTTCGGACCAGACGGGGAAGTTGTCGGCGTACAGCGCGAACTTCTCCTGCAGGCTGCGCACCACGTCCTGGTCCTCGAAGAACAGCACGGTGCCCACGCCGGCGGCGAAGCTCTTGAGCTTGGCCTCGGTCTTGTCGAACCCTTCGGCCGGGGCGACCTTGCGCACTTCCTCGATGGCGATGTCCCACAGCTTTTCGCTTTCCGCGCCGAACAGGATCACGGCGCGCGAGCTCTGCGAGTTGAACGAGGACGGGCTGTGCTTGATCGCTTCCTGGATCAGCGTCGCCAGTTCATCCTTGGACATCGACAGATTGCGGCCCAGCGAATATTGGGTGCGGCGCTTCTTCAGCGCTTCGAGGTAAGCATTGCTCATGACGATATGACCTTCCGACTGGTAGATAGAGAAACGTGCATGAGGAATTCTACGGCCGGCGATGGCGTAAAGCGCCGATGCGGCCGCGTTTCCGGCCGGAACAAACCGTTCCACTCATGCGCCAAATCTTCCGGCATCGCGGATGCGCCCATGCATTACAGGCCGGCCTGAAGCCTGCCGAGCCCATCAGGGCTTACCCCTATTACCCGTCTGCCGCCAAAAAACTATCGTATTCGAGAATTATCAAATAAGAGAATTCTCGGTTCCGACAAAATGACAGCAGAGCCCCTATACGATTACGCCGTGATCGGCGCCGGCATCGCCGGTGCCTCGGTCGCCTACCGTCTCAGCGCCACGGCCTCCGTCGCCGTGTTGGAACGCGAGCCCCAGCCGGGCTATCACTCCACCGGCCGCTCGGCGGCCATGTTCATGGAAACCTACGGCACCGCGCAGATCAAGGCGCTCACGCGGGCCAGCCGCGCCTTCTACGAAAACCCGCCGCCGGG
Organism: Pseudomonadota bacterium; assembly: GCA_023394015.1. Classification (GTDB taxonomy): domain Bacteria; phylum Pseudomonadota; class Gammaproteobacteria; order Burkholderiales; family Burkholderiaceae_C; genus Ottowia. The sequence continues at coordinate 4,939 of JAEXBL010000365.1, forward strand.
CTTCAGCGACACGCCGCTGCTGCATCCGCGCGGCGTGCTGTACGTGGCGACGCCCGAACAGGAAGGCCTGCTGCGCCAGGTGTATGAAGACTTCCGCAGCCAGTCGCCCAACGTGAGGCTGATCGACGCCGGGCAGGCGCTCGCCCGCGTGCCCTGCCTGCGCGCCGAACAGCTTTGCGGCGCCATCGAGGAGCCGGACGCCCGCGACATCGACGTGCACGCCCTGCACCAGGGATTCCTGCGCGCCATGACGCGCCAGGGCGCGGCGCTGCTCAACCGCGCCGAAGTGGTGGCCGCGGTCCACGCCGACGACGCCTGGACGCTGGCGCTGGCCGACGGCCGCCAAGTGCGCGCGCGCGCCGTGGTCAACGCCGCCGGCGCCTGGGCCGACCAGGCCGCCGCCCTGTGCGGCGCGCGCCAGGTCGGGCTGCAGCCGTGCCGCCGCACCGCCTTCACCTTCTCCGGTCCGCAGGACGTGGATTTTTCGCGCTGGCCCGCGGTGGTCGGCGTCGACGAAAGCTATTACTTCAAGCCCGACGCCGGCCAGCTG
>JAEXBL010000377.1 GCA_023394015.1 Pseudomonadota bacterium
CCTCGTGCATGGCGCGGCCCCACTGCTCGCGCGCGCTGGCCGCGTCGCGCGGCAGCGCCGCCAGCTCGCGCCGCGCCTGCATCACCAGCGTGAAGTCGGCCCCCTGGGTGCGCAGCACGCGGATGCGCTCTTCCAGCGCGTCGCGCTCCTGCGCCAGCGACGCCGCCGGGTCCCGCAGCCGCTCAGCGTACACGCTGGCGCGCTGCAGGTGGATGGCGCGCACCTCCTGCTCGGCCGGCGAGGCCATCAGCTCGGTCTCCAGGCGCTCGATCTTGAGCAGCTGCTCGCCGTAGGCCAGCGGCGCCAGCGGCGTGCCGAGCTGCTTGTAGGCCAGCCACGACACCGGGATCAGAAAGGCCAGCAGCAGCACCAGGTACTGCACCACCTGGGTCCAGGTGATGGCGCGCATGCCGCCCAGAAAGCTGCACAGCAGAATGCCGCCCAGACCCAGCAGAATGCCGATCTCGAACTGCACGCCGGTCAGCCGCGAGGCGATCAGGCCGATGCCGTAGATCTGCGCCACCACGTACATGGACGAGCAAGCTACCGCGCCCAGCGCCGCCAGCAGCCGCGGCCAGCGGCCGCCAAAGCGCACGGCAAAGAAGTCGGGCACGGTGTACAGGCGCATGGCGCGCAGGCGCGGCGCGATCAGCAGGCCCACCAGGCAGAAGCCCCCGGTCCAGCCCAGCACGTAGGCCAGGCCGCCCGGCTGCGCCGCGGTGCCGCCAAAGCCCTGCAGGTACAGCGCGCCGGCCAGGCTGATGAAGGAGGCGGCGCTCATCCAGTCGGCCGCCGTGGCCATGCCGTTGTACATGGCGGGCACGCGGCGGCCGGCGACGTAGAAGTCCTCCGGGTCGGTGGTGCGGGCCGAGATGCCGATCACCGCATACACCATCACCGACAGGAACAGAAAGATCGGCCCGATCCAGCCGCGCGACAGGCCGGCGCGCTCGGCCCAGGCCATCAGCAGCAAAAAGGCGACGAAGCCCAGCGCGAACAGCCCCAGGTGCCGGTGCAGGCGCCATGCGTGGGCGCGCGTGGCGGCGCTCAAGTCAGCCGCCTTCCGCGTCCGATGGCGGCTGCGCCTCGGCGCGGTTCATCCACCAGGCGTTGAACACCACGATGCCGATGAACACCAGCACCGCGCCCTGGGCCGCCAGCCAGTAGTTGAGCGGCCAGCCGGCCACCACCTGGTCCAGCTCGTGGGCGAAGAAGACCACGCCAAACGAGGCCAGCACCCACACCAGCAGCAGCGCCGCGCGCACGCGCCAGGCGCCGGCCGCTTCTTCTTCAAGGGCGACCGGCGGCTCGGGCATGGCGGGCGGGGGCGTTTACTGCGCCAGCAGGGTCCAGGTCTCGATCACGCTGTCGGGGTTGAGCGAGATCGAGGCAATGCCCTCGTCGGCCAGCCAGCGCGCGAAGTCGGGGTGGTCGCTGGGACCCTGGCCGCAGATGCCGACGTACTTGCCTTGGCGCTTGCAGGCATTGATGGCGCGCTGCAGCATGGCCTTGACGGCCGGATCGCGCTCGTCGAAGTCGGCCGCCAGCAGCTCCATGCCGCTGACGCGGTCCAGCCCCAGGGTGAGCTGGGTCAGGTCGTTGCTGCCGATGGAAAAGCCGTCGAAGAACTGCAGGAACTCGTCGGCCAGGATGGCGTTGCTGGGCACCTCGCACATCATCACCACCTTCAGCTCGTTGTCGCCGCGCTTCAGGCCCTTGTCGGCCAGCAGCTGCGTCACGCGCTCGGCCTGTGCCAGCGTGCGCACGAAGGGCACCATCACCTGCACGTTGACGAGGCCCATCTCGTCGCGCACGCGCTTGATGGCCTCGCACTCCATGGCGAAGGCCTCGCGGAACTCGTCGCTGACGTAGCGCGCGGCGCCGCGAAAGCCCAGCATGGGGTTTTCCTCGTCGGGCTCGTAGCGGCTGCCGCCGATCAGCTTGCGGTATTCGTTGCTCTTGAAGTCCGACAGGCGCACGATCACCGGCTTGGGCCAGAAGGCGGCGGCGATGGTCGCCACGCCCTCGGCGACCTTGTCGACGTAGAAGGCGCGCGGGCTGGCGTGGCCGCGGGCCACGCTTTCCACCGCCTTCTTCAGGTCGGCATCGACCTGCGGGTAGTCGAGGATGGCCTTGGGGTGCACGCCGATGTTGTTGTTGATGATGAACTCCAGCCGCGCCAGGCCCACGCCCTCATTGGGCAGCTGGGCGAAGTCGAAGGCCAATTGCGGGTTGCCGACGTTCATCATGATCTTGGTGGCGATCGGCGGCATGGCGCCGCGCGGCACCTCGGTGACCTCGGTCTCCAGCAGGCCGTCGTAGATGCGGCCGGTGTCGCCCTCGGCGCAGCTCACCGTCACCAGCGTGCCGTCCTTGAGCTTGTCGGTGGCGTTGCCGCAGCCGACCACGGCCGGAATGCCCAGCTCGCGCGCGATGATGGCGGCGTGGCAGGTGCGCCCGCCGCGGTTGGTGACGATGGCGCTGGCGCGCTTCATCACCGGCTCCCAGTTGGGGTCGGTCATGTCGGTCACCAGCACGTCGCCGGGCTGCACCTTGTCCATCTCGGCGATGTCGGCCACCAGCCGCACCGGGCCGGTGCCGATCTTCTGGCCGATGGCGCGGCCCTCGGCCAGTACCGGGCCGCTGCTCTTGAGCTTGTAGCGCTGCTCGGTCTTGCCCTGCTGCTGGCTCTTCACCGTCTCGGGGCGCGCCTGCAGGATGTAGATGTGGCCGTCGCCGCCGTCCTTGCCCCACTCGATATCCATCGGGCGGCCGTAGTGCTGCTCGATCACCAGCGCGTAGCGCGCCAGCTCCATCACGTCCTCGTCGCTCAGCGAATAGCGGTTGCGCTGCTCGGCGGGCACGTCCACGGTCTTGACCAGTTCGCCGCTGGCGGCCTTCTCCTCGGGCGTGGCAAACACCATCTGGACCAGCTTGCTGCCCAGGTTGCGGCGGATCAGCGCCTGCTTGCCGGCCTGCAGCATGGGCTTGTGCACGTAGAACTCGTCGGGGTTCACGGCGCCCTGCACCACCGTCTCGCCCAGGCCGTAGCTGCTGGTGATGAACACCACCTGGTCGAAGCCGCTTTCGGTGTCGATGGTGAACATCACCCCCGCCGCGCCCAGGTCGGAGCGCACCATGCGCTGCACCCCGGCCGACAGCGCCACCACGTCGTGCGCGAAGCCCTTGTGCACGCGGTAGCTGATGGCGCGGTCGTTGTAGAGGCTGGCGAACACCTCCTTCATCTTGTGCAGCACCTGCTCGATGCCGACCACGTTGAGAAAGGTCTCCTGCTGACCGGCGAACGAGGCGTCGGGCAAATCCTCGGCCGTGGCCGAGGAGCGCACGGCGAAGCTGGCCTGCTCGTTGCCGCCGCTCAAGGTGGCGAAGGCGGCGCGGATGGCTTTTTCCAGATCGGCCGGAAAGGGCTGCGCCTGCATCCAGCCGCGGATCTCGGCGCCGGCCTCGGCCAGCGCGCGCACGTCCTCCACGTCCAGCGCCGCCAGCCGCTGGCTGATGCGCTCGGCCAGACCGTCGTGCGCCAGAAACTGGCGAAACGCGTGCGCCGTGGTGGCAAAGCCGGTGGGCACGCGCACGCCCTCGGGCAGCTGGCTGATCATCTCGCCGAGGCTGGCGTTCTTGCCACCGACGGTGTCGACATCGGTCATCCTCAGCTTCTCGAAGGGCACGACCAAGGCGGTCGGCTCGAACAGTGCAGACATGGGAAAGCTCCTAAGTTTGAAAACCGGCGGCGAACCTGGCAGGGGGCGCGGCCTTTGGGCCTGTTGTTCGTGGCCGGCCCGGCGCGGGTTCGCATAATGGGCAGATTGTAAGTAGCCGCCCCCGCCCCCTGCCCAACCGCACCGTGTTCTTCATCTCCGACGGCACCGGCATCACCGCCGAGACCTTTGGCAACGCCATCCTGGCGCAGTTCGACTTTGCGCCGCGCCGGGTGCGCCTGCCCTTCGTCGACACGCCCGACAAGGCCCACCAGGCGGTGCGCCAGGTCAACCACGCCGGCGAGATCGAGGGCAAACGCCCGATCGTCTTCACCACCCTGGTCGACCGCGAGGTGCTGGGCATCATCCAGAACGGCTGCAAGGCCATGCTGCTGGACATGTTCGGCACCTTCGTGGCGCCGATCGAGCAGGAGATCGGCATCACCAGCCACCACCGCGTGGGGCGCTTCTCGGACGTGAGCAAGAGCCAGGCCTACACCGACCGCATCGAGGCCATCAACTTCAGCCTGGCGCACGACGACGGCCAGAGCAACCGCGACCTGGCCGGCGCCGACGTGATCCTGATCGGCGTCAGCCGCAGCGGCAAGACGCCGACCAGCCTGTACCTGGCCATGCAGCACGGGCTGAAGGCGGCCAACTATCCGCTGATTCCGGAGGATTTCGAGCGCCGCCAGCTGCCGCCCGCGCTGGTGCCGCACAAGAAGAAGATCTTCGGCCTGACCATCGCGCCCGAGCGCCTGTCCGAGATCCGTTCCGAGCGGCGCCCCGGCTCGCGCTACGCCAGCCTGGAGAACTGCCGCATGGAGATCAGCGAGGCCGAGGCCATGATGCGCCGCTCGGGCATCCGCTGGCTGTCCACCACCACCAAGAGCATCGAGGAAATCGCCACCACCATCCTGCAGGAGCTGCGGCCGGAGCGGTTGAGTTACTGAGCTCCCCCTGAGTCGGCCTGCGGCCGCCTTCCCCCAAAGGGGGACAACGCTGGTGGCCGGGGGGACCCCGGCCACGGCGTTCTGGGGTGGCCTGCTCCGCGGCCATCGGGGTCGGCCTGCTTCGGCGGCCGCGGGGTTTTTGGTTCTTGGTGATGAAGCGCTGCGGGGCAATCCAGACAGCAAAAAAGGCCGTATCTGCGGCCTTTTACTATCATTAAAGTAGCTTTTCACGCCCGTGGGGCAGGCGCCAGAGCCCTAAACGATGCTCAAACGGCTTACAGCTTGAGCGCCGCAATGCCGACCAGCGCCACCTGCGTGTCCTCGGCGGGCTTGGCGCCGCTGATGCCGATAGCGCCGATGCACTGGCCGTCCTTCATGATGGGC
>JAEXBL010000423.1 GCA_023394015.1 Pseudomonadota bacterium
GCCAGCTGCACGATGCGGCGGGCGGCCTGGTTCAGCACGGCGTGCGGCGAGGGCTGGTCGATCTCGACGTCGGCGATGCTGCCGTCGGCGCGCACCGACACCGTGATCCGCAGCGAGCCGTAGATGCGGCCCCGCGCCTCGTCCGGGTAGTGCTGGGTGCCGACGGTTTCGATCCGGGTGCGCCAGGCGTCCAGGTAGGCGGCGTAGCGCGAGGCCTCGGCCGACGGCGCCACGAACTGCTTGCGCGGTTCGGCGCTGTACTGCTGGCCGCGGGCCGCCAGGGCCGCCACCTGGGCGTTCTGCACCAGGCTGGCCTGGTCCTCGGCGTCGCGGCCGAGGTCGGCGCCGTCCGGCCAGGGATTGACGGCCTGGCGCTCGGCGCCGGCCTTGTCGGCCGAGCGCAACTGGGTCATCAGGCGGGTCTGCTCGGCCTCGAGCTGCACCTGGCGGCGGCGCATGGCCTCCAGCACGATGGTCTCGGCCGATTCGCCGGTGCGCGGCAGCGGCGTGGTGGACATGCCGCGCTCGGCGTTGCCGCCGCCGCTCATCTGCTGCTGGGCCTGCGCGCGCGGCGTGTCCGGCGGGGTTTCGCTGCGGGCGTTGAGCAGCACGATCTCCAGGCTGGTGGCCGGCGGGCGCGAGGGCGCCGGCGCGCCGAAGCGCCACGCCAGCGCGCCGGCGTGCAGCAGCAGCGAGATCGCGATGCCGATGCGCAGGTGCTGCTGGGCAGGCGCGCCCAGCCACCGCAGGTAACGGCTCAGCGGAGAGGGGTGGTCAGCAAGACGTTGCACGCACGCATTGTAGAGCGACTCCCGCTCCCGCGGGCGCTGCGCCTCAGGCCGCCGCGCGCGGGAACACCCAGACCCTGGCCGCTGGCAGCGCCAGGCGGCAGGGGCCGGGCTCACGGCCCTCGGGCCCGTAGGCGCGCAGGGCCAGCGCGCGGGCGGGGTCGTCGTCCGGCGTGCGGAACAGGTACTCCCAGCGGTCGCCCAGGTACATGCTGGTCAGCAGCGGCATGTCCAGGTGGTTGCCGTCGGGGTCGTCGGCCAGGCGCACTTGTTCCACCCGGATGACCGCGGTGGCGTCCTGGCCCTGGGCCACGCCCGCGCTGGCCTGGCCCCACAGGGACCAGCCGCGGCCCTCGATGCGGGCGCGGCCGTCGCGCAGTTCGGACACCTTGCCGTCGAGCCGGTTGTTGCTGCCCATGAATTCGGCGGTGAACAGCGTGGCCGGCGCGCCGTACATCTCCTGGGGCGTGCCCTGCTGTTCGATCCTGCCGTTGTTCAGCAGCAGGATGCGGTCGGAGATGGCCATGGCTTCGCTCTGGTCATGCGTCACCATCAACGCCGACAGGCCCAGCCGGATGATCAGCTCGCGCAGGAAGGCGCGGGCCTCCTCGCGCAGCTTGGCGTCCAGGTTCGACAACGGTTCGTCCAGCAGGATGACGGGCGGGCTGTACACCAGGGCCCGGCCGATGGCCACGCGCTGCTGCTGGCCGCCGGACAGCGCGTGCGGATGGCGCTGGCCCAGCTTGCCCAGGCCCAGCTGGTCCAGCACCGCCTGCACCCGTTCGCGCACTTCGGCGCCGGGCGTGTTGCGCAGCTTGAGCGGGTAGGCGACGTTCTCGAACACGGTCTTGTGCGGCCATAGCGCGTAGGACTGGAACACCAGCCCCAGATTGCGTTCCTCGGCCGGGGTCTCGCGTCCGGCCGCGCCGTCGTAGACCACCCGATCGCCGATGGCGATGCGGCCGCGCTTGGGGCCTTCCAGGCCGGCCACCGCGCGCAGCAGCGTGGTCTTGCCGCTGCCGGACGGCCCCAGCAAGGACACCACCTCGCCCTGGCGCAACTGCATCGACACGCCCTTGAGCACCGGGTTGTCGCCGTAGTCCAGGTGCAGGTCTTCCACAGCAAGCTCAATCATGTAGTTTGACTCCGAATCGCAGGGCGATGCCCAGGCCGACCACGACCAGCACGATATTGATGAAGGAAAGCGCGGCCACGATGTCGATGGCGCCGGAGGCCCACAGCGACACCAGCATGGAGCCGATGGTCTCGGTGCCCGGCGACAGCAGATAGACGCCGGTGGAGTATTCGCGCTCGAAGATCAGGAACATCAGCAGCCACGAGCCGATCAGGCCGTACTTGGCCAGCGGCACGGTGACGTGCCGGGTGACCTGCCCGCGCCGCGCGCCGGCGCTGCGGGCGGCCTCTTCGAGTTCGGGGCCGACCTGCAGCAGGGTCGAGGAGATCAGCCGCAGGCCATAGGCCATCCAGACCACGGTGTAGGCCAGCCACACGCTGAAGATGGTGCTGCGCAGCGCGCGCAGCCATTCGATGAAGTTCTCGCGCAGCCATTCGGCGAACGGCAGCGCCGCTAGCCAGCCGCCTTCGTCGGGGTCCAGCGCGTTGGCCAGCCACATCGGCACGAACAGGAAGACCCACAGGAAGGCCAGGCCGGCCAGCAGGCCCGGCACCGCGCGCGGCACCAGCACGCTGTAGTCCATGAACCGGGTGACGTTGTCGGGCTTGCGGTGCATGGACAGGCCCACGAACAGGTAGCAGGCCACCGCCAGCGCGCCGCCGATCACGCCGATGGCCACCGAGTTGACGATGGCGCGCAGCAGGTTGGGCTGCGCGAACACCGTGCGGAAGGCGTCCACCGACAGCACGTCCAACAGCGAGACGCCCATGCCCCAGTTGGAAACGAAGGCGCGCAGCAGCACGCCCA
>JAEXBL010000425.1 GCA_023394015.1 Pseudomonadota bacterium
ATTGTTGCCCGGGCGCGAGCGGCTCGCCCCGATCGCGCACCGTCATGTGCAGGCCGGCGGCATCGCGGTGCAGCCGCACCGTCAGGCCCTGGCGCTCGGGCGGCAGCTGGCGGGTGGCGTCCCAGCCGTTCTTCAGCAGGTTGAGCAGCACCTGCTGGATCTGCAAGGCATCGACGGTGAGCCGCGCCTCGGCCGGCAGCTCGTTGATCACCAGCACCGGCGGCGCCTGCACCTGCATGCCGCGAAACAGCGCCACCGCCTCCTGCACCAGCGCCACCGGGTCCACCGTCTGCTGCTGCGCCACGCGCTTCTTGGCAAAGGCGCGGATGCGGCTGAGCACGCCGGCGGCGCGCTCGGCCTGGCCGGCCATCTCGCTGGCGGCCTCGCGCGCGGCCTCGGGCGACAGGCGCTGGTTGTCGATGCGGCGCAGCAGGCTGTGGGCGTAGTTGCCGATGGCCGCCAGCGGCTGGTTCAGCTCGTGCGCCAGCGTGCCCGACAGCTCGCCCAGCACCGACAGGCGCGCCATGTGCTCGGCCTGCTCGCGGCTCTGGCGCAGGCGCTCTTCCAGTTCGTCGCGCTCGCGCGCTGCCCGGCGCAGGTCGGCGGTGCGCGCCTGCACCTGGCGCTCGACGTGGGCGGTGTACAGGCCGCCCAGCGCAATCAGGCCCACCAGCCCCGCCAGCCAGGGCCAGTAGCGCTGCGCCAGCGCCGTCAGCGTGGGCACGCGCAGGTCGGCGTAGGGGCCGATGCGCAGCTCGCGCTGCAAATCGTGCACCGACTGGTAGTCGGCCGGCACGGTCCAGGTGATGGGGCTGTCGCCGGCGCGCATCTCCAGCAGCGCAATGGTGACGGCACGCGCCAGCGCCGGGTCGGTGTGGCGCAGGGTGGCGATCGGCCAGTTGGGGTAGATGCGGGTGGAGCTGGCGCAGTCGAAGCCGGTCTCGTGCCGGGGCGCCACCACGCGAAAGCGCTGGCGCCAGTCGGGCCGGCTCTCCAGCATGCAGGCGCGCACGAAGCCGGCGTCGGCGGCGCCGCTGGCCACGGCGTCGAGCACGCGGTCCATCGGCAGGCCGACCACCTGCAGCGCGCCCAGGTCGCGCTCCGGGTCGATGCCCTCGGCCGCCAGTTCGCGCCACACCAGCTGGTAGCCGGCAAAGCCCTCCTGGCCAACGATGGCCACGCGCTGCCCGCGCAAGTCGGCCAGGCGCTGGATGCGCGGGTTGCCAGCCAGCGTGACCACCGCCGCGCCCACGCCCTGCCAGGCCGAACTGGGCAGGCTGGCGCCGGTCTCCAGGGTCAGGATGCGGGAGGCGCCCAGGCGCGACTCCAGCTCCACGTAATGGCCGGGGTTGGTGATGATGAAGTCGACCTTCCTCGCCTGGGCCGCCTGGTCGAGGGCGGCGTGGTCCAGCGACAGCAGCTCGACCGCACGGCCGGGCAAGGCACTGCGCAAGCGGGTGGCCACCGGCGTCCACTCCTCCACCGCCGCCTCGGCCCCCAGGTAGGCCAGCACGCCAATGCGCACGGCGGCGCCGTCCGGCTGGGCCCAGGGTGCCGCGCAGCCCGCGCCCAGCACGGCCGCCAGCGCCAGCCGGCGCCAGAAACGCTGCATCCACGCCCTCACGGGCCGCATTTGATTTCGCACCAAATCACTCGGCAATAGGGAAAAGGGTCTAGTGGCCTCAACCATTGACCCGATGGCGAGAAGGGTTATCGATTGTTACATTGGCTTGGGCCTCAGAAAGCCCCTGAAGGGAACCGACCAGACATGACCACGAGCACCTCCTCCAAACTCCCCTCGACCAGCAAGCGCGGCCTGTTGCGCGCGCTGTTCGGCTTCGGCGTCACGGCCACCGGCATGGTGGTGGGCGCCAGCCCGGCCGAGGCGGCCATCGGCAGCCAGCCGCCGCGCCGCCCCGGCGAAGACGGCAAGCGCTACGGCATGCTGGTGGACATCCGCCGCTGCATCGGCTGCCAGGCCTGCACCGTGAGTTGCTCGATGGAGAACCTGCCGCCCCTGGGGCAGTTTCGCACCACCGTGCTGCAGTACGAGGTTGACACCAAGGGGGCCGGCGCACCGCCGGCCATGGTGAGCCTGCCGCGCCTGTGCAACCACTGCGACAACCCGCCCTGCGTGCCGGTGTGCCCGGTGCAGGCCACCTTCCAGCGCACCGACGGCGTGGTGCTGGTGGACAACGAGCGCTGCGTGGGTTGCGGCTACTGCGTGCAGGCCTGCCCCTACGACGCGCGCTTCATCAACCACGAGACCCAGACCGCCGACAAGTGCACCTTCTGCGAGCACCGGCTGGAGGCCGGCCTGCTGCCCGCCTGCGTGGAGAGCTGCGTCGGCGGCGCGCGCAAGGTGGGTGACCTGAACAACCCGCAGAGCGAGATCTCCACCCTGCTGCGCGAGCACAAGGACGAGATCAAGGTGCTCAAGCCCGACCTGAACACGCGCCCGCACGTGTTCTACATCGGCCTGCCGGACGAGTTCGTCGACGGCATCGACGGCCAGGCCGGCGTGCGCGTGGTGCCCGAGCACTGAGCCAAGGAGCGAAGCACATGAACATCATCGAACTGCTCACCCCCGCCTACGAGGCCGCCTGGCTGCCCTGGGCGGTGCAATATTTCTTCCTGATCGGCATCGCCGCCACGGCGGCCCTGCTGTCGGCCTGGCTGGCCTTTGGCCAGGCCGGCTCCGAGCGCGCGCGGCTGCTGCCGGCGGCCGTCACGGTGCTGGCCGTCACCGCCATTGCCGCGCCGGTGTCGCTGCTGGCCGATTTGCACCAGCCCGGCCGCTTCTGGCACTTCTATGCCCACCCCACGCCCTGGTCGTGGATGTCGATCGGCGCCTACCTGCTGCCGGTATTCGTCATGCTGTCGCTGGGCTTCGTCGCCCTGTGGTGGCTGCGCAAGCCGGCGCTGCTGCGGGTGGTGGCGGTGCTGCTGGCGCTGAGCGCCCTCAGCATCCTCACCTACACCGGCGGCGAGATGATGGTGGTGCGCGCCCGCCCGCTGTGGGCCACCATCTTCCTGCCCATCAACCTGGCGCTGACCGGCATGCTGGGCACCCTGGGCGCGGTGCTGCTGCTGGGCCGCTGGCTGCCGGCCGGCCTGGACGCCGTGCCTTTGGCCCTGGTGCGCCGCGTGGCGCAGTGGGTGTCGCTGGCCCTGGTGGCCGTGGCCCTGGTGTGGGCCGTGCTGGGTGCACTGGGGCAGTCGCCCTCGTTCACCGAGGCCATCGAGCTGTTCAACGACTTCGGCGCCTGGAAGCTGGCCATGCTGGGCTCGGTGGTCGGCGGGCTGGTGATGCTGGCGCTGATCTGGCGCCCCCACCCGCAGGGCATGGGCAGCGGCTACGCCCTGCTGCTGGCCGTGGCCATGCTGGTGGCCGCCTGGGTGTTCCGCTGGATCGTGTTCATGGCCGTGCAGACGGTGCCCAAGTTCGGCGCCGGCCTGTACCTGCAAGGCGTGTCCTGGGGCAGTGACGGCGTGCTTGGCATGGTCGGCGTGTTCGGCCTGGTGGCGGCCCTGATCGCCGTGGCCACCTACGCCCTGTACCGCTTCCCGCCGCGCGCAGCGCAAGCCGCCTGAGCCCGCGCCCCGACTGGATGGAGATCGACATGAACGAAAAAGTCAAAGACAAGCACCAAGCCGGCCACGACGCGCCCGACCTGGACAAGCGCAAGCTCATCACCCACGGCGGCATCGCCGCCGGCGGCATCGCGGCCTTCGCGGCCGGCTATGGCGAGACCGTGTTCAAGGCCGGCAAGGGCCTGGTCACCGGCAGCGCCGGCGAGGTGCCGGCCCACGCCACGCGCGGCAACTCGCTCACGCCCGAGTTCCGCATCGACCCCGCCACCGGCGCGCTGAGCACGCAGCCCGGTCAGACCGTGGCCATGTCGAGCTGCATGGGCTGCTGGACGCAGTGCGGCGTGCGCGTGCGGGTGGACACCGAGACCAACACCATCCTGCGCGTGGCCGGCAACCCCTACCACCCGCTGGCCACCACCAGCCCGGTGCCCATGGAGATGCCGATCCGCGAGGCCTACACCCGGCTCGGCGGCGAAGGCGGCCTGGGCGGGCGCGCCACCTCGTGCGCGCGCGGCTCGGCCATGCAGGAGCAGCAGCTCAACCCGCACCGCGTGCTGCAGCCGCTCAAGCGCGTCGGCCCGCGCGGCTCGGGCGAGTGGAAGACGATTTCCTTCGAGGACCTGGTCAAGGAGGTCTGCGAAGGCGGCGACCTGTTCGGCGAAGGCCATGTGGACGGCCTGCGCGCCATCTTCGACCAGCAGACGCTGATCGACCCGGAGAACCCCGAGTACGGTCCCAAGGTCAACCAGTTCATGTTCACCGACGCGTCCAACGAAGGCCGCACCGGGCTGATCCGCCGTTTCACCGAGCAGTCCTTCGGCAGCATCAACTTTGCCAACCACGGCTCGTACTGCGGCCAGAGCTTCCGCGTCGGCGCCGGCGCCGCGCTGGGCAACATTCGCGGCATGCCGCACGGCAAGCCCGACTGGAGCAGCGCCGAGTTCGGCCTGTTCATCGGCGCCGCCCCGGCGCAGGCCGGCAACCCTTTCCAGCGCCAGGGCCGTGAACTGGCCGAGGCCCGCGCGCGCAAGGAAAACACCTTCCGCTACGTCGTCGTCTCGCCGGTGCTGCCCACCTCGTCCAGCCTGGCGGCCGGCAGCGGCAACCGCTGGGTGGCCGTCAAGCCCGCCACCGACCTGGCGCTGGTGATGGGCCTGATCCGCTGGATCATCGACAACGACCGCTACGACGCCACCAACCTGAGCCAGCCCGGCCCGGCCGCCATGGCCGCCGCCGGCGAGGCCACCTGGACCAACGCCACGCACCTGGTGGTGGCCGACCCGAAGCACCCGCGCTTCGGCAGCTTCGTGCGCGGTGCCGACCTGGGCTGGGCCCTGCCCGAGCCCGCGGTCAAACCCGAAGGCGCCGCCCCGGCCGCCGCCGCCGAGCCGGTGCCCGACGTCTACGTGGTGCAGGCCGCAGACGGCACGCTGTTGCCGCACACCCAGCCGCAGCCGGCGAACCTGAAGGTGGAGCTGACGCTGGACATCCC
>JAEXBL010000100.1 GCA_023394015.1 Pseudomonadota bacterium
CCTGCACCTCGACCATGAATCCGCCCGCGGCGCGCCGCGTGGGTTCCGTGGGCACGGTGCTGGCCGGCCAGCGCGTGAGCCTGCGCCTGCCCGACGGCACGCAGGCCGCGCCGGGCGGCGAAGGCGAGATCTGCATCGAGGGCGACAGCCTGATGCTGGGGTATCTGGGCGTGGACGGCGCCGACGCCGATGCGCCGCGGCTGCTGCGCACGGGCGATCTGGGGCGTTTCGACGAGCAGGGCTATCTGAGCATCACCGGCCGCATCAAGGACGTGATCATCCGGGGCGGCGAGAACATTTCGCCGGCGCTGATAGAAGGGGTGGTGACCGGGCTGCCCGGGGTAGCGGCCTGCTGCGCGGTGGGCGCGCCCGACGAGGACCTGGGCGAAGTGCCGGTGCTCTTCGTGCAGCGCGCCGGCGACGCCGCGCCGGACGAGGCCGGCATACAGGCCGCGGTGCTGGCGCGCCTGGGCCGGATCTACGTGCCGCGCGAGGTGCGCTGGATGGAGCGCCTGCCGGAGAACTCGGTGGGCAAGGTCGATCGCAAGGCGCTGGCGCTGCAACTGGCGCCCGCGCCCGCGCGCCTGTGAGCGGGCCCGGCGCGCGGACCCCGCAAGAGGGCTTCAGGGCTGCGCGCGCCGCCTCGCCAGTTCGGCGGAAAGCTCGGCCACCAGGGCCTGGGCGCGCGCCAGCGGGTCGTGCGCTTCGGGCGCGGCCTCGGACGCCGCGGCGCCGGTCTGCAGCCGCGGCTGCAAGCTTTCGTGGCCCACGCTGACGTCCACGTCGAACACCAGTTGTTCGGCGCGGTGCCAGGTGGTGAACCATTCCAGCGGCCGGTCCAGCTGATCCATGCCGCGGCCCTGCAGCATCAATAGCGGCGTGCCGGCGGGCGTGTCCAGCAGGCGGCCCAGGGTGGCGTCGGCGGCCACGGCCCGGATCTGATTGCGCCCGGCGCCGGGACGCAGGCCGAAACGCCGCGTCAGCACGCCGTGCAGCGAGGCGTCGGTCAGGTCTTCGGTGCGCAGCCCGGGCACGGCGTCGGCCGGCAGCCAGGTGCGCACATAGGCCAGCGGCGCGTCGGCCACGTGGCGCAGGCGTTCCAGCATCAGCAGCCGGGGCGTGCCGAAGAATTCGGCGACTTCCGCGGGCGGCTCGGCGCGGGCGAGAGCCAGCACGCGGGTCTGCAGCGCGACGCCGGACTGGGCGAACTGCTCGTACAGGCCGGTGGAGCGCTGCACCAGCCGGCGATGCTCCTGCGGCGCGGCCACGGTGGCCGGGCGGCCGCTTTCGCGCTGGATCAGGCCTTCGGAAGCCAGCGCCGCCAGGGCCTGGCGCACCACGCTGCGTGCCACGCCGAAACGCTCGCACAGCCCCGCCTCGCTGGGCAGCGCGGTGCCGGCCGCCAGGCGGTTGGTGCGGATGTATCCGCGCAGCAGGGTGGCCACCTGGGCATGCAGCGGCGTATCGCCGGAGCGGTCTAGTGCGGGCAAGGCATCGTGCGTGGCGGGCGCCGTGGACATAGGGGAATCAACCTCCGGTTTGTGCCCGCGCAGTTTCCCATACATGCGTCCAGCCCGGGGCCAGGTGCGCGGCGCGCTCGGCGGCCAGGACCAGGCTGTCTTCGCGGGCGATGCCGCGGCCGGCGATGTCGAAGGCGGTGCCGTGGTCGACCGAGACGCGCACCACCGGCAGGCCGACGGTGATGTTCACGCCGTCGTCGCCGTAGACCGCCTTGAAGGGCGCGTGGCCCTGGTCGTGGTAACAGGCGATCACGAACTTCCATTTGCCGCGCACGGCCTGGGGGAACAGGGCGTCGGCGGGGATCGGGCCGGCGGCGAGGATGCCTTCGGCGTTGGCCTCGGCCACGGCGGGCGCCAGGATGTCGGCGTCTTCGCTGCCGAAGATGCCGTTTTCGCCGGCATGCGGGTTCAGGCCGGAGACGGCCACCGGCTGGTCGCCGCGGCCCAGCGCCTTGGCGAACGAGCCGGCCAGGCGCAGGACGGCGCGCATGCGGGCGGGGTTCACGTCTTCGATGGCCTGGCGCAGCGACACGTGCGTCGTGGCGTGGAAGATATAGAGGTCGCCGGCCGACAGCACCAGCGAGAACGTCTTGACGCCGAACTCATGCGCCAGCAGTTCGGTGTGGCCGGGCCACTTGTGGCCGGCGGCGTGCATGGCGGCCTTGTTCAGCGGGGCGGTGACGATGCCGTCGATTTCGCCGGCGCGCGCCAAGGCGCAGGCCGTCGTGACAAATCGGACCGAGCCGTCGCCGGCGTCCGCGCTGATCTCGCCCAACTTCACGTGCGCCAGCGACGGGCCGGCCTGCAGCACTTCGATCAGGCCCGGGGTGTTGGTCGCATCGGCCGGACGTTCGATCTTGCGAACGATGGCGGGGTCGGCGCCCAGATTGCGCACGGCGTTGGCCATGACGTCTGCATCGCCGACCACGAACAGGCGCGCCTTCTGGCGCAGTTCGTCGTGGCCCATGAGCATCTTGGCCGTGATTTCCGGCCCGATGCCCGCTACGTCGCCCAAGGTCACAGCCAAGAGGGGCAGCTTCGCGGGAGGGGTTTGTGTCATCGCTTGAATCTCCTGTCGCGGATCGCGCGAACCGCGCGAACCAGTACGTCTTCGGTGCCAAAGCCGCCGGCCTTGGTCACCACGGGCAGGCCTGCGGCCGTGCCTCCGGTCAGCGTGCCCAGCGGCACGCCGCCCATCACTTCGTCCACCAGCGCGATGCCGTTGGCTTGCAGCGCCAACAGCACGCTGCGCGCGCCGTCGCCGCCGGTGGCGACCACGCCGGCCGCGCGCGAGGCGGTAATCAATTGCGCGGCCAGGCTGCCGAGCCGGTCGGCGACTTTGTCGGAATCCAGGCCGGCGCGCTGGCCTTCGGGAGCCAGCAGCAGAATCGTGCCGGCTTCCAGCGGGGCCTGCGCGTGCGCCTGCAGCAGCGGCTGGCTCCAGGCCTGCCATTGCGCGTCGTCGGCCAGCTGCTCGAGCGACGG
>JAEXBL010000120.1 GCA_023394015.1 Pseudomonadota bacterium
GAAGGATTGATGCTGGCATGAAAAAACCCGCCAGCGGCGGGTGTGGGGCGCGCCCCGTGTGGCGCGCGCGGCTTGTTGCCCCGGGCGCCTTGCCCCCGGGCCATCAGCGGGTTTACTTGGTGCCGCGAATGCGGTCCACGGTGGCGTTGTAGGTCGCGCGCGCCTCGGCTTCGCAACGGTCCTCGGCCTCGCCTTTCAGCTCGTCGCAGCGCTCTTCGGCCACCTCGTAGGCGGCCTTGGCCTTGGCCAGTTCTACCGCGCGGGCGTTCTGCTCGGTCGGCTCGCGCTGGTATTCCAGCTCGGCGCGGGCGATATTGCGCTTGCCCTTCGCCTCTTCTTCGCAAATGTCTTCGGCGTTGCCCTTGAGCTTGTCGCACGCGGCCTTGGCGGTCCTGTAGTCGGCGTTGATGCGATCGCGCGCGGCATCGTATTCGGCGCTGGTCAGCGCCAGGCTGCTGCCGGCGAACGTGCCCGCGGCCAAGGCGATGATGAGGGCGGGAGAGAACTTACTCATGCTGAAACTCCAGGTGTTGATGCGTGTCGCCCGATATTGAGCGATGGTGAAAAGTCTAGATAGCCGACCTTAAGCCCCTCTGAGCGGCGCGCCGGTCGGCGCATGGGCGGCCTGCCTGTGGGACGGGGCCGACGCGTGCAGATGCGCCTCAGCATCCCCCACAATCTCTCTATGCAGATCTACGTGAATCCTGTGCAGCAGCAACATGCGCCGCGCTTCGAGTTCTTTCGCGGGGAGCGCGTGCGTTGTCTGGAAGGTCCCACCCGGGCTGCGTTTGTAGAGCAGGCCCTGCGTACCCGGGGTTACGTGCTGCACGTGCCGGAGGTCGACAGCACGCCACAACTGCAACGCATCCACACAAGCCGCTACATGGACTTTCTGCGCACCGCCTGGGATGAGTGGCTGGCGCTGGATGCCCTCAATGCCGAGGTGCAACCCTTTCCCTCGGTCTGGCCGGTGCGCACACTGCGCAGCGATGTCGAGCCGCGCAACTTCATCGCGCGGCTCGGCCTTTATTCAATGGACAACGGCAGCCCCTTGTCAGCCGGCACCTGGGCGGCTGCCAAAGCCGGTGCCGACGTTGCGGCCAGCGCCGCGCAAGCGCTACTGAAAGGAGAGCGCGCCGCCTTCTGCGCCACTCGACCGCCAGGTCATCACGCGGGGCCCGACTTCATGGGTGGCTACTGCTTTCTTAACAACGCCGCCGTGGCCGCGCAGGCGCTGCGCGATGGTGGCGCGGCACGCGTGGCGGTGCTGGACGTGGACTACCACCACGGCAACGGCACGCAGGCTTGCTTCTATGAGCGCGCCGATGTGCTGTTCGTCAGCATCCATGGCGATCCACGCACCGAATATCCGTTCTATCTGGGCCATGCCGACGAAACGGGCGCGGGTGAGGGTGCGGGCTTCAATCTGAATCTGCCGCTGGCTGCCGGTTGCAGCGTGGCGGACTGGTTCGGCGCATTGGATACAGCGTGCGAGCGCGTTGCGCGCTACGGCGCCGATGCGCTGGTGGTGTCGCTGGGCCTCGACACGTTTGTGGGCGATCCGAATTGCACCTTTTCCTTGCGGGCAGCCGACTTCAACCAACTGGGCGCACGGCTGGCTCAGCTGGCCCTGCCCACCGTGTACGTGCTGGAAGGTGGTCATGCAGCGGCTGAACTGGGCGAGAACGCCGCAGCTGTGATCGACGGGTTTGAATCATGAGCCTCGAGCAGGTGGACACCGTCGTCATCGGCGCTGGCGTGGTGGGCCTGGCGGTGGCGCGCGCATTGGCCCTGGCCGGGCGCGAGGTGCTGGTGCTGGAGGCGGCCGAAACCTTCGGCACCGCCACCAGTGCGCGCAACAGCGAGGTCATCCACGCCGGCATCTATTACCCACCTGGCTCGCTGAAGGCCCGGCTGTGCGTGCAGGGCCGGCAGATGCTGTACGCGTATTGCGCCGAGCGCGGCATCGCGCACCGGCGCTGCGGCAAGCTCATCGTGGCCGCCAACGACGCGCAGGCGCAGGAGTTGCGCGCCATCCAGCAGCGCGCCATCGCCAACGGCGTGGAGGACTTGCAATGGCTCACGCGCGACCAGGCTCAGGCGCTGGAGCCGGCGCTGCGGTGCCAGGCCGCGTTGCTGTCGCCCTCGACCGGCATCGTCGACAGCCACGGCCTGATGCTGTCGCTGCTGGGCGATGTGCAGAACGCGGGCGGGCTGCTGGCCGTTCGTTCTCCGGTCAAATCCATTGCAGCGCCTGCGGATGAAGCGCCGGCAGCTATCAAACTGGAAGTGGGCGGCGACGCCGAAGGCAGCACGCTGCTGGCGCGTCAGGTGGTCAATGCCGCCGGTCTGGGCGCCATCGCATTGGCGCACGCCACGCAGGGCCTGGCGCCGCGCCACCGGCCGCCGCTGCCCACGCGCTGGGCCAAGGGCAACTACTTCTCCCTGGGCGGGCGGGCACCCTTCACGCACCTGATCTACCCGGTGGTGGAGCGCGATTCGGCCAGCCTGGGCGTGCACCTCACGCTCGACCTGGGCGGCCAGGCCAAGTTCGGCCCCGACCTGCAGTGGCAGGATGCGCCCGACGACTACCGCGTGGACGCGGCCCGCGCCGATGCCTTCTACGACGAGGTGCGCCACTACTGGCCGGGCCTGCCCGATGGCGCGCTGCAGGCGGGCTATGCCGGTATTCGCCCCAAGCTCACCGGCCCCGGCGAGCCGGCGGCCGACTTCGTCATCCAGGGGCCGCACGTGCACGGGGTGCCGGGCCTGGTCAACCTGTTCGGCATCGAGTCGCCGGGCTTGACGAGCTGCTTGGCAATAGGCGATGCGGTGTTGCGCTGCCTGCCATCAGGCGCGCTTTAGCGCCCGCGCCACCTCGCCCACCAGGCCCGCGCCCTTGTAGATCAGGCCGGTGTATATCTGCACCACGTCTGCCCCGGCGGCGATCTTGGCCTGGGCGTCGGCGCCGCTCAGGATGCCGCCGACGCCGATGATGGGAAAGCCCGCGCCCAGCGCGGCGCGCAACTGGCCGATGACGCGGTTGCTGGCCTCCAGCACCGGCGCGCCGGAGAGGCCGCCGGCCTCGTCGGCATGCGGCAGGCCGGCCACGGCCTCGCGCGACAAGGTGGTGTTGGTGGCGATCACGCCTTCGATGCCGTGGCGGCGCAGCGCCCCGGCGATGGCGGTGACCTGCGCCTCGTCCAGATCGGGCGCGATCTTCAAAAACAGCGGCACGTGCTTGCCATGCTCGGCCGCCAGTTCGGCCTGGCGGCTTTTCAGGGCCGACAGCAGCGCATCCAGCGCCGCGTCGCCTTGCAGGTCGCGCAGGTTCTGGGTGTTGGGGCTGGAGATGTTCACCGTCACGTAGTCGGCATAGGGGTACACGCCGGCCAGGCCCAGCAGATAGTCGTCGGTGGCGCGCTCGATCGGCGTGGCGGCGTTCTTGCCGATGTTCAGGCCCAGGATCATGCGCTGGCGCTGGTTGGACGAGCGCAGGCTGCGATGAAAACGGGAGTTCTTGACGTTGCGGATGAAGGCATCCAGCCCCTCGTTGTTGAAGCCCATGCGGTTGATCAGCGCCTGCCGCGCCGGCAGGCGAAAGATGCGCGGCCTGGGGTTACCCGGTTGCGCCAGCGGGGTGACGGTGCCGACCTCGACAAAGCCGAAGCCCATGGCGGCAAAGGCGTCGATGGCGCGCGCGTTCTTGTCCAGCCCCGCGGCCAGGCCCACGCGGTTGGGAAAGGCGAGGCCGGCCAGCGTCACCGGGTCGCTCACGCGCCGCGCCGCCCAGGCGCATTGCAGCGGCGTGCCCTGGCCGCGCGCCAGCATGTCGAGGGTGAGGTCGTGCGCGGCTTCGGCGTCCATGTTGAACAGCAGGGCGCGCGTCAAGCCGTAGGGGATCAGGGCCATTAGATAATTCTTTGCAAACAGTTTTTGAAGCTTGAGGAATTGTCGCAAATGACCCAGGATGAATTGAAGGCGATGGTCGGCCAGGCCGCGCTGGACTACGTGGTGCCGGGCGAGATCGTGGGCGTGGGTACCGGCTCCACGGTCAACAGGTTCATCGACGAGCTGGCGCTGATGAAGGACCGCATCGCCGGCGCCGTGTCGTCGTCGGTGGCCTCCACCGAGCGGCTGCAGGCGCTGGGCATCCCGGTGTTCGACTGCAACGAGGTGGGCGAGATCGGCGTCTACATCGACGGCGCCGACGAGATCGACCCGCGTGGCCACATGATCAAGGGCGGCGGCGCGGCGCTGACGCGCGAGAAGATCGTCGCCGCGCAAAGCCGGCGCTTCATCTGCATTGCCGATGAATCCAAGCTGGTGGACGTGCTGGGGCGCTTTCCGCTGCCGGTGGAGGTGATCCCCATGGCGGCGCAGCGCATCGCGCGCCAGTTCGCCGCCATGAAGGCCGAGGCCACGCTGCGCACGCGCGATGGCGCGCCGCTGGTCACCGACAACGGCCAGCACATCCTGGACGTGCGCGGCCTGGTCATCAGCGATCCGCTGGGCTTCGAGAGCGAGGTCAACCAGTGGCCCGGTGTCGTCACCGTGGGCGTGTTCGCGCACCAGCGCGCGCAGGTGTGCCTGCTGGGCACGCCCACCGGCGTGCGCACGCTCGGCTTCGACTGACCGGCGTGGCGGCCTTGAACGAGCAGCGCCTGATCGTGCGGG
>JAEXBL010000128.1 GCA_023394015.1 Pseudomonadota bacterium
TCGCCGGCGACGCCCGCCACCGCGCCGCCGATGCGGCGGGGGGCGCCGTGGAGCAGCTGGTGATCCGCTACGCCGCGCAGATGACGCTGGACGTGCAGGTGCAGGACGCGCTGTTCGCCGCGCTGCAGGCGCACTTCGACACCACGCAGCTGGTGGAGCTGACGGCCGCCATCGCCACCTACAACATGGTGGCCCGCTTTCTGGTGGCGCTGGGCGTCAAGCCCGAAGAGAGCACCCCCTGAGCGCCTGCGGCGCTTCCCCCTCTCCTGCGGGAGGGGGACGCACCCATGGCCGGTGCATGCCCGGCCATGGGTGCCCGCGAAGGGCGGCGCGGCGTCAGGCTTTTTGCGAACCAGCCACCGCCTTGTAGACCACCGCGCCGATGATGCCGCCGACAATGGGCGCCACCCAGAACAGCCATAACTGCCCCAGCGCACCCGTCTGCGCGAACAGCGCCACGCCGGTCGAGCGGGCCGGGTTCACCGAGGTGTTCGACACCGGAATGCTCACCAGGTGGATCAGCGTCAGGCACAGGCCGATGGCGATGGGGGCGAAGCCGGCCGGCGCGCGGCTATCGGTGGCGCCCATGATGACGAACAGGAACACCGCCGTCAGCACCACCTCGCACACCAGCACCGCCATCATTGAATATTTGCCCGGCGACAGCTCGCCAAAGCCGTTGCTGGCAAAGCCGCCCGGCTGCCAGCCCGGCTGGCCGCTGGCGATCACGTACAGCACCGCCGCGGCAGCGATGGCGCCCACCACCTGGGCGATCACGTAGGGCAGCAAGTCCTTGCCGTCGAAGCGCCCGCCCGCCCACAGGCCGAACGACACCGCCGGGTTCAGGTGACAGCCCGAGATGTGGCCGATGGCAAACGCCATGGTCAGCACCGTCAGGCCGAAGGCGAGCGACACGCCAGCAAAGCCGATGCCCAGCTCGGGAAACGCCGCCGCCAGCACCGCGCTGCCGCAGCCGCCCAGCACCAGCCAGAAAGTGCCGATCAACTCGGCCAGATACTTGTTCATGGTGAATACCTCCACACGCTTTGACAATGAACCACGGCCTGCATGCTAATCAGCCCATGCGGCGCCCTTTTGACCCGCGGGAAAGAGCGCGAAAAAAGCCACAGCGATGTGGCCAAGCGCATACGAAAGTTGCAAGCAAATGCAGCGCCGCATTGCCAGAAGCTACAGCAACGGGAGCGAGCCGATGAGCTGGCGCGCCGCTCGTCGACTGCGATGGCGCTAAGCGTTGGGTGGTGCTGCACGACCGAGGCTTTCGCGGCCTGGCCAGCCTGCTGCCCGAGATGCTGCGCGCCACCCGCGTCGATGCCGCCGCGCGCCGGGCGGGCGTCGTCACGTCAGATCAGATGCGAGTGGCGGTGGAGGTGTTTGGGGACACGGCTTACTGATGAAGCAAAGCTGCCAGCCGTCGTCCAAACTCAAGGAGTTGCGCAGAATTCCTTCAGCGCGCCGGACGTCTTCACCGCTCGCGCCGAAGGTTCAGGTCGCCACGCTGCAACTCTATCCAAGCCTCGGCCATTGGACCTGCGTGGGGCGCTTGTCGTCAATTGGCGCATTTCCATGCTGCACCGTTTTCCGCCTTCCATCCAGCGAAACCTGGCTTCATAATCGACGTTGGACCGGGGATCAAAGCGCAGTGCGACACTGCAAAAGGTCTGCCTGGTACCGCCAAAAACAGCGGAGTTCATCTCGACCCCGACCGGCTGATCGGCCGGAATACGCAATTCCGTGCCCCCTGCGATACCGGGATCACTGCGCCCCGGGATGCCCAGTACGCGCACTTTTTTCGGCGTCAGACCCTCGAACGCAACACGCTCAGCTCCGGCGGGACAACGGTCGAGCTTGTGCAGCTCATAACCATGCGCCAGGTGCGGATCCGAATAAACCAGCCGAAGCCTGGCAGTCGGCTCGCTGGGAGGCGGCTCGTAAACAGTGCCGCAGCCGGCAAACATTCCGGCCAGTGCAGTCAGTCCCAATACAGGAGCCATTCGCATGTCGACAATCCATGTTGAAAGCAATGGGCGCTCAGGATTCGAACAATGAAGCGCCCCCCGTTTGCGGCGGCGCCACGCCCAGGTGCCGGTACGCCGCCAGCGTGGCCACGCGCCCGCGCGGCGTGCGCTGCAGATAGCCCTGCTGGATCAGGTACGGCTCGATCACGTCCTCGATGGTGCCGGCCTCCTCGCCAATGCTGGCGGCGATGTTGTCCAGCCCCACCGGGCCGCCGTCGAAGCGGTGGATCACCGCCTCCAGCAGCTTGCGGTCCATCACGTCGAAGCCTTCCGGGTCCACGTCCAGCATGGCCAGCGCGTCGTGCGCGATCTGCTGCGAGATGCGGCCGTCGGCCTTGACGTCGGCATAGTCGCGCACGCGGCGCAGCAGGCGGTTGGCGATGCGCGGCGGGCCGCGGCTGCGGCGGGCGATCTCGAAGGCGCCTGCATCGTCGGCCTGCACGCTCAGCAGGCCGGCCGAGCGGGTGACGATGCGCGCCAGCTCCTCGGGCGTGTAGAACTCCAGCCGCGCCACGATGCCGAAGCGGTCGCGCAGCGGATTGGTCAGCATGCCGGCGCGCGTGGTGGCACCGACCAGGGTGAAGGGCTGCAGGTCCAGCTTGATGGAGCGCGCCGCCGGCCCCTCGCCGATCATGATGTCGATCTGGTAGTCCTCCAGCGCCGGGTAGAGGATCTCCTCCACCACTGGCGACAGGCGGTGGATCTCGTCGATGAACAGGACGTCGTTCTTTTCCAGGTTGGTCAGCAGCGCCGCCAGGTCCTTGGGCTTTTCCAGCACCGGGCCGCTGGTCTGGCGCAGGTTCACGCCCAACTCGTGGGCGATGATGTGGCTCAGCGTGGTCTTGCCCAGCCCCGGCGGGCCGAACAGCAGCACATGGTCCAGCGCCTCGCCGCGCTTGCGCGCCGCACCGATGAAGATCTCCAGCTGCTGCCGCGCCTTGGCCTGGCCGACGTAGTCATGAAGCAGCTTCGGCCGCAACGCACGCTCCAGCGCCTCCTCGCGCGGCGAAGCGGCGCTGGCGGACACCATGCGCGCCTGGTCGGCGCCCGGCGGCAGGGCGAAGTCGTCAGTGTGAATGGTCATCGGGCGTTGCGAGCGCCCGACGCCGGGCCGATGTCACCCGCCAAGCCGCTCATGCTGCATCAATTGCTCCATGAATAGTAGGCCACATCTTCGTACTTGAACTCGGGCAAGCGCTGACGCACGAAATCAACCTCTCCAGGGATGTTGGTGTAGAAGTGCGTGCCCCTCACAGTGTTGTAGAAGCGGTGCATCGCGACGGCGTTGTTGCCCGCACGTGTCTGAGCATACCAAGTGGGCCCTTCGTACTTGAACTCCGGAAGGCGATCAATCACGAAGTCACGCTCTGGCTCGCTGATGGTATAGAAGTGTGCGCCAGTCGTCGCATTGTAGAAGCGGTACACAGTGCTGAGACCGGGCCCTGCCTGGTTGGCCGCTTGGAAACGCGGGCCTTCGTACTGGAACTCGGGCAGGCGGGCGATCACGAAATCGCGCTCGGCGACGCTGTTGGTGTAGAAGTGGGCACCCGTGCCCTCGTTGTAGAACCGGTAGACCGCCGTGCGGCCAGCCGGCGCGGGCGCCGGCGAATCGCTGGGCGCCAGCCAGGTCTTCAGCCCGTCGTGGAACGCCAGATCGAACCGGCCATACAGGCCCACCCGTGTGGCTTCACATACACCACCCCCTGAGTGCAACTGGCCAACCACGTAGGGCGACCCCTTGCTGGTGCTGAACAGCGGGCTGCCACTGCTGCCCTGCTCGGTGGTACCGGAGCTCCACAGTGCGATCAGGCGTGTTCCGTTCTGCGCCGTGGCTTCCTCGCAGCGCACGGAACCGTCCGCGCTGTCCTGGCAGTTGGCAAAACCAACCACGCTGCCAACCGACACCTTCTGCAGATCACCCCTTGGGTGGTGCAGACCCTTGATGGCACCGCTGCCGGTGGGGGTGGTGGCGTCCCAGCCCGCGAACGTGACGCCGTTCGGCACCTGCCCGTTGAGACGCATGAACGCCGTGTCGGTCACCGCATTGGTGTAGAGCAGGTTCGCCCCGCCGCGCAGGCGCTGCATCCCCGAATGCACCGTGGTGGACCGGCACGAAGCCGATCGGTAGAACCAGTAGGTCTCCAGCGACGAAGCCGCCTGCTGCGTGGACAGGCAGTGGTTGGCGCTGAGGAAATAGGGAGTGCCACTGCTGCGCGTGTCGTTCATCAGAGCGCCGCTGCACAGATAGACCGCGTCACCCTTGACGAAAACCATGCGCGCCACGGCAGCGCTCTCGCCCTCGTGACCGGAGGTGCAGGTCACATCGACGTGGCAACTGGCGGCCTCGCCGATCTTCAGCGTGTGCGCCGTCTCCGGCGTTGCCCACAGATGGGCCAGACGAGGCACCGACACCTGGAGCGCGGCGGGGTCCATGCCGGGCGCTAGTTCGATCTCCAGCGTGACGTTCGCGCTGTCGATGGTAGGCAGCCAGTACAGGTGCGCTTCGTGCTCGGGCACGCCGGCGTCCACGTTGCGCTGGATCGTGCGCAGCACCTCGGCGCTCTGCACCTCGACGGCCTCCGTGCCGTCACTGGCACTGACGCGCAACACGGTAAGCGGGGGCAGTTGCGACACCTGTAGACCCAGCCGCACCGCATCGGCGGACGTCGACTCGAAGCGCACGGCGGCGGTGCGCCCGCCTGCCGCATCGGTTTGCCAGCGCAGCAGCGCGATGAGATCCCGTACCTCGGCCGCGGCGTCGACCCGTCGGGTGGCACCAATCTGCAGGGCACCATCCTGTTCGGTGCTCTTTGGCAAGTCGACAGCGCCAAGGCGCACCACGGGCACGGCCGGAAGGCTGCGCTTGGCTAGTACCACTTCGCGGATCTGTGCCAGCCGCGGGTCAGGCGACTCCTGCAGCATGTAGCCGTCAAGCTTGGTGACCGGGGCTGCCAGCGCGGGGGCGGCAGCGCCCTCACCGTCGCCGCCGCCACAGGCCACCAGCGCGGCCAGCAGGACAGCGCCCAGGCCCCATCGCCAGCGGCGCGAGACATCGCCCACCGGGGCGCGGCATTCAGGTTTGCGAGATGGCATGCAGGTTTCTCCTCCAGAACAAAAAAGCGGCGGGCCTGAAGGCTCGCCAGTGACACACTTCCTCGTCAGGCAACTCTATCCCCACCGTGCGCCGCCGGGCCCGCGGCGGCCGTGGAGCCTGAAGCATTCAAACGCATGTTTCAATTGACTGTGGCGCCGATCAGGGTGCCAGCCACTGGTGGATGCCCGCTGCGAACGAGCGCTCGAAGCGGCCGTAGAAGTCGACGCCATCCGAATTCTGGCAACTGGCGGTACCGCCGTGGAGCGCGCCGACGACGTAGCGCGTGTTGCTCGATTCGGTGCGCGCAAAGATCGCCGAGCCGCTGCTGCCACCCTCGGTGGTGCCGCGCTGCCAGCCGACCTGGAACATGCCGCCCGAGTTGACGTCGGCCCGGCTGCATCCACCATCAATCACGCAGTTGGCATAGCCCTCGATGCCGCCCAGGCTGTACTTCTGCAAATCGCCCGACGGATGGTGCACAGCAGTCAGCCCCACGCCGGGCACCGCGCCGGCGCCGAAGTAGGAGCCTGCGTAAACGACGTTGGCGGGGGGCCGCGCGTTGAGCTGCAGCAAGGTGGTGTCCAGGTGCGTGCTGGCGAACAGCAGCTGCGCCCCGCCGCGCACGCGGACCGCCTGGTCGTCGAACCGGGGCGAGCTGTTGCACGATGCCGCGCGGAAGAACCAGTAGGTGATCAGCGTGGAGGCCACCTGCTGGTCGGCGACGCAGTGCGCCGCGGTCAGGAAGTACGGGGT
>JAEXBL010000143.1 GCA_023394015.1 Pseudomonadota bacterium
CCACCGAGGCCATCGACACCTGGCTGCGCGAGCCGGCGCGCGGCCCGCAGGCGCTGCGCCAGCTCGACAAGGCGCTGCGCCACGGCCCGCGCACCTTCTCGTGGCTGATCTACCGCATGACCAACCCGGTGATGCGCGATCTGTTCATGGGCCCGCGCAACACCTTCCGCGTGAAGGAGGCGCTGCTGTCGCTGCTGGCCGGCGACATCTACGGCAGCACGCCGATCTGGAACCGGCTGCGCGTGTTCAAGGCGATTTACTACGTCTCCTCCCTGGCACGCCTGCCCACCGCGCTGCGCGCCTGGCAGCGGCGCAAGGTCAACATCCGCCCCGTCGACGAGGCGGCCTGAGCGACCCGGCCAACCCCGCGCGCACGCCCGCCCCACCCGTGTTCAAGCTGCTCTGGCGCCTGTACGAAGCCGTGGCCATGGTCATCGGCCTGGGCGCGCTGGGCCTGCTGTGCCTGGCCTGGACGCCGTTCGCGATGCTGCTCGACCCGCTGCTGCCCGCGCCCACCGCCACCCGCATCGGCCGGCGCGCCATCCACAGCGTGTTTCGCTTCTATGTGACCCTGCTGCAACTGCTGTGCGCCTGCCGCTTCGATTTGCGCGCCGTGGACGAACTGGCGCGCGAGCGGCGCCCGATGGTGATCGTGGCCAACCACCCCTCGCTGCTGGACGCGGTGATCCTGGTGTCGCGCCTGCCCAATGCGGTGTGCGTGATGAAGGGCACGCTGGCGCGCAACCTGTTCCTGGGCGCGGGCGCGCGCATGGCGCGCTACATCGTCAACGACGCGCCGCTGCCCATGGTGCGCAGCGCCATCGACGAGCTGCGCGGTGGCGCCGTGCTGGTGCTGTTTCCCGAAGGCACGCGCACCGCCACGCCGCCGGTCGGCCCCTGCGCGCCCACCGGCGGGCTGATCGCCGCGCGCGCCGGGGTGCCGGTGCAGACGCTGCTGATCGACATGAGCACGCGCTACCTGGGCAAGGGCTGGCCGCTGTGGCGCCCGCCGCAGCTGCCGCTCACGGTGCGGGTGCGCCGCGGCCCGCGCTTCGAGCGGGTGGAGCAGCCGCAGCGCTTCGGCGCCGAGATCGAGGCCCTGCTGCGGCGCGAGCTGGGCGCGCCGGATGCGGCGCCGCCCGCCGCGCCGCTGCCGGCCGATACCATCCACGGCTAGACCGCGCGCTACCCCAGCGCCCCGCCCTGCCCGCCTGAGCCACCGCATGCCCGCTCCCGCCGCCGCACCGTCTGCCACGCATCTGGTGCTGATCCCCAGCTACAACCCCGGCCGCAAGGTGATCGACACCGTGCGCGCCGCGCGCGCGCAGTGGGCGCCGGTGTGGGTGGTGGTGGACGGCAGCACCGACGGCAGCGCCGACTGGCTGCGCCAGATGGCCGCCGCCGACCCGGGCCTGCGCGTGATCGTGCAGCCGCGCAACCAGGGCAAGGGCGCGGCGGTGCAGGCCGGCATCGAGCAGGCGGCGCGCGAGGGCTTCACCCACGCGCTGACCATGGATTAGGACGGCCAGCCCCCGGCCGGGCTGATCCCGCGCTTCATGCAGGCCTCGCAGGCGCAGCCGGCGGCCATGGTGCTGGGCGTGCCCGTGTTCGGCGCCGAGGCGCCGCGCATCCGCGTGCTGGGCCGCAAGGTCAGCAACGGCTGGGCCAACCTGGAAACGCTGGGCATGGGGATTGGCGACTCGCTGTACGGCTTTCGCGTCTACCCCATCGCGCCGCTGGCGCGCATCATGCGCGGCCAGCGCTTCATGCGCCGCTTCGACTTCGACCCCGAGGCCGCCGTGCGCCTGGCCTGGGCCGGCGTGCCGCCCGTCAACCTGCCGGCACCGGTGCGCTACTTCACGCCCGAGGAAGGCGGCGTGTCGCACTTCAAGTACCTGCGCGACAACGCCCTGCTGACGTGGATGCACACGCGGCTGTTCATCGGCTTTCTGCTCCGGCTGCCGATGTTGGTTTGGCGACGCCTGAAAGCGGCGGGCTGAGACGGCCCTTGCATCCAGCGCCTGCCGACCCAAGGCCGGCAGCCATCCGTTCAAAAGCACTCACGACCGCAGATCGCACTGCGGCAGCCAGCGCCGCAGCAGCGGCGTGGTGACCACGGTGCTGGCGATCGCCATGATCACCAGCATGGTGAACAGGTTCTGCGAGATCACGCCCAGGTCGTAGCCGACGTTGATGACGATCAGCTCCATCAGCGCCCGCGTGTTCATCATGATGCCCAGCGCCTTGGCCTCGGGCTTGCCCAGGCCGGCGCGGCGCGCGGCGATGTAGCTGCCGCAGAACTTGCCCGCCGTGGCCAGGCCCACCACCAGCGCGCACCAGCCCCACAGCGCCGGCGTGTCCAGCCCGCCGATGTTGGTGCGCAGGCCGGTGTAGGTGAAGAAGATGGGCAGGAAGAACACGGTGATGAACTGGCCCATGCGCTCCTTCCACTGCTGCAGCAGCGCGCGCTCGTCGTGCAGCAGCACGCCCATCATGAAGCCGCCGAAGATGGCGAAGATGCCCAGCTGGTAGGTGGCCATGCCGCCGATGAAGATGGCCGCGATCAGAATGCCCAGCGCGTGGTTGCTCAGGGCCAGCGGCGCGCCCGCGCGGCGCGGCCCCGGCTGCGCCCAGCGCAGCAGGCCCTTGAGCAGCGGCCGCACGCCCCACCACGACAGCGCGCCGAACAGCGCCACCGCCGCCACCTTGAGCGCGAAGCCGCCGGCGTCGAGTTCCGACACTGCCAGCGCCGACACCAGCGCCAGCAACAGCCAGCCCACCACGTCGTTGATGGCGGCGGCGCTGATGGCGATCACGCCCAGCGGGCGCTGCGTCAGCTCGAACTCGATCATGATGCGCCCCAGGATCGGCAGCGCGGTGATGGAGAACGCCGTGCCCACGAACAGCCCCGTGGCCAGCGGGTTGCGGCCGTCGCCGCCCAGAAACGGCGCCACCCACCAGCCCAGCCCCGTGCCCAACGCAAACGGCAGCAGCAGCCCGGCGCTGGCCACCCACCACACGGCACGGCGGTTGCGCCGCTCGGTCAGGTGGCCGAAGTCGAACTCCATGCCGATCTGGAACATCAGCAGGATCAGCCCGATCTGCGACAGCACCTGCATCGGCTCGCCCGGCACCGAATGGAACACGTAGCTGAACGCCCCCGGTGCCAGCAGCCCGAACAGCGACGGCCCCAGCAGGATGCCGACGATGATCTCGCCCACCGCCGCCGACTGCCCGCGCCGCAGCGCCACCGCGCTGCCCACGCGCCCGGCCAGCACCACCACGGTGAGCTGCAGCAGGGTGAAGAACAGCAGCGCCTCGGCCTGGTGCACGCCGACCGACTGCGCCGCGCCGGCCGCGCTCATTGGTACATGGCGCCGTTGATGCCGATCGTCTGGCCGCTGATGTAGCCGGCCCGGTCGCTGGCGATGAAGGCCACCAGGTCGGCCACCTCCTGCGCCTGGCCGGCGCGCTGCATCGGCACCAGGCGCTTGATGGCAGCCTCGTCGAAGGCGCCGGCGCTCATGTCGGTGGCGATGATGCCGGGTGCCACCGCGTTCACCGTCACGCCGCGGCTGGCGCACTCCAGCGCCAGCGCCTTCACCGCGCCGTGCAGCGCGCTCTTGGCCGCCGCGTAGTTCACCTGCCCGCGGTTGCCAGCCTGCCCCGCCACCGAGGTGATGGCCACGATGCGCCCCCAGCGCGTGCGCAGCATGGGCAGCAGCAGCGGCTGGGTCACGTGGTAGAAGCCGTTCAGGTTGACGTCGATCACGCGCTGCCACTGCTCGGGCCGCAGGCCGGCGAACACGCCGTCGTCGTGCAGGCCGGCGTTGTGGACCAGCACCTGGATCGGGCCGCGTTCAAGCGTGGCGGTCAGCGCGGCCTCGCAGGCGGCGCGGTCGGTCACGTCGAACACGATGATCTCGGCGCGGCCGCCGGCGGCGGCGATCTCGGCCACCAGTGCCTCGGCGGCGGCGCGGTGGCGGTGGGCGTGCACCAGCACCTCGCAGCCCTGCGCGGCCAGCGTGCGCGCGATGGCGCCGCCAATGCCGCCGCTGGCGCCGGTGACGAGGGCGCGGCGGGTGGTGTCCGGGGTGGGCGTCATCTCAGTTATCCATGGCACGAACGCGCCGCATGCAACACATGACGAATGACCGCGCTCTGACGATCGCATAACCAATGCCAAAGCGTATCGGCCCGCACGGCGCCTTGGTCATTGGCCATGGCGCGACAGCGCCGGTCATTGAGCGAAGCAAAGTCATGTGTCATCCAGAAAATACCCATCGAAATGCTGCCAGCACCCGAGCCCAAAGCCCGGGCAGCTTTCTTGTATCTATGGCTTCACATCCAGCATCACCACCGCCCGGCCATCGACCAGCGGGCGGCCATCGGCGCTGAGCTGGAAGGCGTAGACGCAGTGGTCGCCGTTGTCGGCCTCGCACTGCGCGGCCACGGTGAGCTCGCCAGCCACCTCGTCCAGCCGCGTCGCGTGCAGGGCCACGCCGCGCAGGCTGACCAGAAAGCCGGCCGCCGGGCGCGCCGCGCCGCGCTGCTCGGCCGCCAGCGCGCCGTGCAGGGCCATGGCC
>JAEXBL010000255.1 GCA_023394015.1 Pseudomonadota bacterium
CGGGCGGGGGGGGGGGGGTCCGGGGGGGGCCCGGGCGCGGGGGGCCCGCGTCTGGCGGCGTCGGCGCAATTGCGCCGGCAGACCGGCCAGCCCGTCGGGCAGCAGCGCCACCAGCGCGATGATGGCCAGGCCCAGCGGCAGGTGCCAGTGGCTGGCGTAGTCGCCGAAGATCGCCTGGGACTGGAACAGTTCCTGCAGCAGCACCAGCGCCACGGTGCCCAGCACCGCGCCGCCCAGGCTGGCCATGCCGCCCAGGATCACCATCAGCAGCACCAGCCCGGACTGCTCCCAGGCCAGCAGCTCGGGCGTGACGAAGCCGTCCTTGAGCGCGAACAGAAAGCCGGCCAGGCTGGCCAGCGCCGCGCCCACCACATAGGCGGTGAGTTTGTACGGATAGGTCGAATAGCCGGCCGCGCGCATGCGTTGCTCGTTGATGCGGATGCCGGCCAGCGCGGCGCCGAAGGCCGAGCGCCGCAGCAGGGCCAGAAAGCCCCAGACCAGCGCCAGGCAGGCCAGCACGAAGAAGTAGAACGTGCGGGCCTCTCCCAGGTCGAAGGGCATCCAGCCGGCCACCGACAGTTCGGGCCGGAAGTACAGATAGATGCCGTCGCTGCCGCCGCCCACGTCGGTATCGTGGAACACGTAGTAGGCCATCTGCGAGAACGCCAGCGTGACCATGATGAAGTACACGCCGCGCGTGCGCAGCGCCAGCGCGCCGGTGACCGCGGCATAGCTTGCGGCCGCCAGCACCGCGGCCGGCAGCAGCCACCACAGGCTGGCCGCCTCCGACTCGGGCGACAGCAGCGCCGCGGTGTACGCGCCGATGCCGAAGAAGGCGGCATGCCCCAGGCTGACCAGTCCCGCGCCGCCCACCAGCAGCTGCAGGCTGAGGGCGAAGATGGCGTAGATCATGAGCTTGACCGCCAGGCCGGTGTAGTAGTCGCTGCCGCTCCAGGCGAAGGCCGCCAGCGCCAGCAGGGTCAGGGCGGGTAGGAATCGGTTCAACATATTCAGCCCTGCTTGAACAGCCCTTCGGGCTTGCATAGAAGAATGAACGCCATCAGCAGGTACACCAGCACGCCAGCCGCGGACGGGAACAGCACCTGCCCGAAGGTCTCGACCACCCCGACCAGCATCGCGGCCAGGAAGGCGCCGCGCACCGAGCCGATGCCGCCGATCACCACGACCACGAAGCACACGATCAGCACGCCGTTGCCCATGCCGGGATAGACGGAAGAGACCGGCGCGGCGATGCTGCCGGCCAGCGCCGCCAGCGCCACGCCGGCCGCGAACACCAGCCGGTACAGGCGGTTGACGTCGATGCCCAGCGAGGCGGTCATTTCGCGATTGCTGGAGCCGGCGCGCAGCATCATGCCCAGCCGGGTGCGCGCAATCACCCAGTACAGCAGCAGCGCCACCGCGATGCCGACCGCCGAGATGAACAGCCGGTACACCGGATACGTCATGACGCCGCCCAGCGGGATGCTGCCCTGCAGCCACGCGGGCAGCGGCACGCCGTGCACGTCGTTGCCCACCAGGATGCTGCGCAGCTCCTCGAAGACCAGGATCAGGCCGTAGGTCATCAGCACCTGCTGCAGGTGGTTGCGCCGGTACAGATAGCTGAAGAAGGCGGCTTCCAGCAGATAGCCCAGCACGGCGGCGGCCACGACGCAGACCGCCAGCGTGGCCAGGAAGCCGCCGCCCAGCCAGCGGTCGACCGCCGGCCCGAGCGCGAACGCCATGTAGGCGCCGATCATGTAGAAGCTGCCGTGGGCCAGATTGATGATGCCCATGATGCCGAAGATCAGCGTCAGGCCGCTGGCCACCAGGAACAGCAGCAAGCCGTACTGGAACGCGTTCAGGCTCTGGATGAGCAGGATGCCGATGTCCATGGGGCCTCCCTGTGGCCGGTGCGCGTTGCGGGATCAGAGCTTGCAGCCGCGGGCCGGGTCGGCCAGCTTGGGCACGGCGACCTCCACGACCTTGTTCTCCATCCCGTCGACGCGGCGCAGGTAGATGTCCTGCACCGGGTTGCCGGCCGCCGACAGCGTGAAGGCGCCGCGCGGGCTGTCCACGGTGGCCCCGCGCATGGCCTTGCGGAAGGCTTCTTTCTTGCCGAAATCGCCGTTCACCGCGGC
The DNA here is from genome assembly GCA_023394015.1 of Pseudomonadota bacterium. Classification (GTDB taxonomy): domain Bacteria; phylum Pseudomonadota; class Gammaproteobacteria; order Burkholderiales; family Burkholderiaceae_C; genus Ottowia. The sequence continues at coordinate 2,139 of JAEXBL010000255.1, forward strand.
CAGGCCCGACTGCATCAGCTGGGCCGCGTCGTAGCCCTGTACGGCATAGACGTCGGGCTGCATCTTGTAGGCCTTGGCGTAGTCGGCGCGGAAGGCGTTGTCGCGCGGCGTGTTCAGGCCGTCGGCATAGTGCAGCGTGGTGAGCAGGCCCTGGGCCGACTCGCCCTGGGCCTGCAGCGTGCCGTCGGTGAGAAAGCCCGAACCGTACAGCGGGATGGTCTTGCCCAGGCCCGCGGCATGGTAGTCCTGCACGAACTTCACCGCGCCGCCGCCGGCGAAGAAGGTGAACACCATGTCGGGCTTGAGCGCCGCGATCTCGGTCAGGAGCGGCTGGAACTCGACGTTGGGAAACGGCAGGCTCAGTTCCTTGACCACCTTGCCGCCGGCCTTCTCGAAGCCTTCCTTGAAGCCGCCGATGGCCTCGTCGCCGGCCGCGTATTTCCAGGTGATGGTGACGGCCGTCTTGTGGCCCTTGGCGTAGGCCACCGGCCCCATCGCGTAGGCCGGCTGCCAGTTGGTGAACGAGGTGCGGAAAATGCCCGGACTGCACAGCGGGCCGGTGATGGCGTTGGCCCCGGCGTTGGTGACGATCAGCGTGGTGTCGCTGTCCTTGGCGGCCTTGGCCAGCGCCATCGCCACGCCCGAGTGCACGGTGCCGATCAGTACGTCGACCTTGTCGCGCTTGATCAGGCGGTTGGCGTTCTCGGCGGCCTTGGCCGGATTGGACTCGTCGTCCACCTTGAAATACTCGATCTCGCGTCCGCCCAGCTTGCCCCCTTGTTCGCCGACGTACAGCCTGAAGCCGTTCTCGATGGCGTTGCCAAGCGCGGCGTAGGTGCCGCTGTAGGGCAGCATGAAGCCGACCTTGATCTTGTCGGCCGCCTGGGCGCCGCCGGCTGCGAGCATCAGGGCCGCGGCGAGCGCGGTCCGGGTCAGGGCGTGGTTCATGGTGAGTCTCCGTGCTTTGTTATGGGCCGACGCGGGGTCAGCGGGGTTGTTCCAGTCCGCCGACGAAACCGGCGACGGCCTGGGTGACGCGGGCGGGCTGGTCCTTGTGCGGCGAGTGGCCGCAGTCCGGTATCTCCAGCAGTTCGGTCTGGGGCGCGAGGCGGCGGATGCCGCGGATCTGCGCGAGCGTGCCGTACTCGTCGTCCAGGCCCTGGATGGCCAGCACCGGACAGGCGATGCGCGACAGGTAGGGTTCCAGGTTCCAGGCGCGGAAGGCGGGATCGAGCCAGATGTCGTTCCAGCCCCAGAACGCCGAATCGGCGTGCGCGTGATGGCGGCCCAGCCGGGCCGGCAGGTCCGTCTCCAGATAGGCGCGGCGCGCCTGCGCGATGCTGGCCACCGAGACGTCCTCGACGAAGATGTGCGGGGCGGCCGCCACCACGCCGGCCACGGCGTCCGGGTGCATGGCCGCGTACAGCAGCGCGATCGAGCCGCCGTCGCTATGGCCGTAAAGCACCGGCCGGTCGCGCCGCGCGTCCACGTCCAGCGCGCGCAGCAGGGCGGGCAGCACCTCGCGCGCCTGGTCGTGCATGAATTCCACCGGCCATTTTTCCTGCGCGGGCCGCGGCGTGGAGCGCCCATAGCCCGGACGCGAATACACCAGCCCGCGGCAGCCGCAGGCTTCGCACAGCTGGCGCGGCCAGTCCTTCCACATGGAGACCGACCCCAGGCCTTCGTGCAGGAAGACCAGCAGCGGCGCGTCCGGGCGGGCGGCGGCGATCCACTGGTATTCCAGGCGCAGGTCGCGGCCCAGCGCGTGGATGTCGGCGCAGGCGATTGCGTCGGGATTCATAGCGACGCCTCGGCCAGCTGCCGCAGGCGGAAGCGCTGGATCTTGCCGGTGGCGGTCTTGGGCAGCTCGTCGGTGAAGTCGATGCGGCGCGGGTACTTGAAGGGCGCCAGGTGCTGCTTGACGTAGGTCTGCAGCGCGGCGCCGGTGCTGGCGTCGGGCTGAAAGCCGGGGCGCAGCACCACGTAGGCGCGCGTCTTGACCAGCCCGTCGTGGTCCGGCACGCCGATCACCGCGGCCTCCAGCACGGCCTCGTGCTGCAGCAGGATGTTCTCCACCTCCTCCGGCGAGAGATACTGGCCGCTGACCTTGATCATGTCGTCGCTGCGCCCGGCATAGGTGTAGTAGCCGTCGGCGTCGCAGGTGTATTTGTCGCCGCTCTTGAGCCAGTCGCCCAGGAAGCACTGGCGCGTCTTGTCGCGGTTGTTCCAGTACATCAGGGCCGCGCTGGGACCCTTGATGTACAGGTCGCCGATGGCGCCGGCAGGCACCGGCGCGCCGCTGTCGTCGCGCAGCTGTACTTCATAGCCGGGCACCGGCTTGCCGGTGGTGCCGTAGCGCAGCTGCCCGGCCTGGTTGGAAATGAAGATGTGCAGCATTTCCGTCGAGCCGATGCCGTCCAGGATGTCGCAGCCGAAATGGCGCGTGAAGCGTTCGCCGATGTCGCGCGGCAGCGCTTCGCCCGCCGAGGTACAGATGCGCAGCGCGACCTGTTCGCGCGCCGGCAGGTCCGGCGCGGCCAGCATGCTGGCGTAGAGCGTGGGCACGCCGTAGAACACGGTGGGGCGGTGGCGCGTCAGGCGCTGGAACACCGCCTGCGGCGTGGGGCGTTCGCTCATCAGGATGACGGTCGCGCCCACCGACAGCGGGAAGGTCAGGCCATTGCCCAGGCCGTAGGCGAAGAACAGCTTGGCCGCCGAGAACACCACGTCGTCTTCGCGGATGCCGAGCACCGGCTTGGCGTAGAGCTCGGCCGTATGCCACAGGTTGCCGTGGGTGTGGACCACGCCCTTGGGCTTGCCGGTGGAGCCGGACGAATACAGCCAGAACGCGATCTCGTCGGACAGCGTGCGCACGGCCGGCGCCAGCGGCGCGGCCGCCAGCAGCGCCTCGAATTCATGCGCGCCGGCGGGCAAGGGGCCGGCCGGCTGCGACACCACCACGTGCTCCACCTCGGCGCCGGCCTGCTTGATCGCGGCCTGCACGGTGGGCAGCAGCGCGCCGGAGACGAACACCGCGCGCACCCGGCTGTGGCCGATGATGTAGGCGTAGTCGTCCGCGGTCAGCAGGGTGTTGACCGCCACCGGCACCACGCCGGCGTGCAGCGCGCCCAGGAACACCACGGGCCAGTCCGCCGTGTCCTGCATCAGCAGCAGGACGCGTTCCTCGCGGCGCAGGCCCAGGCCGCGCAGGGCGCCGCCCAGGCGCGCCACGCGCTCGGCCAGCTCGCCGTAGCTGAGCTGGCGGTGGTCGTCGATATAGGCGGGCTTGGCGGCGCGCGCAGCGTTCAATGCCGCCAGGTGGCTGGCGAAATTCAGTTCGGCGGGACAGGTGTTCACGGTTGTCTCCTGGTGTCCTGGTGGGCGGATGCCGCGCTCTTGTCTGTTTATTGGTCGGGAAGGGCGGCGCTAGCCGCGCGAGAACTCGATGGCGCCGCCCGGCAGCAGGTACAGCACCAGGGCGCGCCCGCCCGTCACGGTGGGGCTGTGCGCGCTGCCGGGGCCATAGACCAGCCAGCCGGCGCCGTGGCCGTCGAAGCGGGCGCCTTCGGTCAGCGGCATGATCATGTCGATCTCGCCGTTGGGATGCGCATGGTGGGGACCGGCCAGGTCGTCCATGTCCACCACGTCGACCGAGCAGTCGGCCAGGTCGGGGGCGGGCTTGATCACGCGGCCGTAGCGGATGCCGCCGCCCTCGCGCGAGCACATCCAGCCGTCGGCCACGCCTTGCCGGCAGGCCGCGAAGATGTCCTGGTACAGCGCGCTGTGGGGGCCGGCCTCGCGGTTCAGCCGGGCCTGCAGCCCGGCGTCCAGTTGCTGGCCGGCGGCCAGCCGCGCGACGTCGCGCATCAGGGCATGGAATCGATCTGGCGTGGTCACCGGGGCTCCTCCTTTACACTTATCGGCGCTTTTCGAAGCGGATGAATTCCACTGCTGTTTTTTTGCATCTGACCGGCAGTTGAATTCACTTGAGTGAAAAATAGTGCTTCCATTGATAATGGTCAAGCACTATAGTGCACAAAACAATGACTATCAGGGTTTTTGCGGAGTCAGCCAGAACATGAATCAAGCGCTAGACGCGGCGCCATCCGAACCTCGGCGGGAGGCTTTTC
>JAEXBL010000274.1 GCA_023394015.1 Pseudomonadota bacterium
GGACGGCCAGGTGCTGAACCTGCAGATGCCGCCGCGCCCGCGCGGCGCCGGCGGCCCGCGCGGCGGCAATCACCCCATGGCTTGGCTGCGCCCGCCCTACGGCTTTGTGTGGATGCTGGCGCTGGCGGGCCTGGTGGTGATGATCGGCGTGTTTCCGGTGGCGCGGCGGCTGACGCAGCGGCTGGAGGCGCTGCGGCGCGGCGTGCAGCGCTGGGGCCAGGGCGATTTGTCGGTGCGCCTGCCCGAGGGCGGGCAGGACGAGGTGGCCGACTTGTCGCGCCGCTTCAACGCCGCCGCCGAGCGCGTGCAAAGCCTGATGGCTTCGCAGGCGGCGCTGCTGCAGTCGCAGAAATCGCTGCTGGCCAATGCCTCGCACGAGCTGCGCTCGCCGCTGGCGCGCATTCGCATGGCGCTGGAGCTGACCGGCGCGCCCGGCGCGGCGGCATCGCCCGCGGCGCGGCAGGAAATCCAGCGCAGCATCGCCGAGCTGGACCAGCTGGTCGATGAAATCCTGCTGGCCAGCCGGCTGGATGCGCGCGAGGCCGACATGGGCACCGTGGAGCCGGTCGACCTGATCGGCCTGGTGGCCGAGGAAAGCGCCCGCATCGGCGCTGCGCTGGAACTGCCTGAGGGCGTGGACGCCATCGTCGTGCCCGGCGTCGAGCGCCTGCTGCGCCGCGCCGTGCGCAATCTGCTGGAAAACGCCGCGCGCCACGGCGGCGCCGGCGAGGTGAGCGCCCAGCTGTCGTTGGAGGGCGGCGACGCCTTGCTGCAGGTGCTGGACCGCGGCCCCGGCGTGCCGCACGATCAGCGCGAGCGCATCTTCGAGCCCTTCTACCGCCTGCCCGGCGTCAGCGAGCGCGAAGGCGGCGTGGGGCTGGGCCTGGCCCTGGTGCGCTCCATCGCCCAGCGCCATGGCGGCCGTGTGCACTGCGACAACCGCGCCGGCGGCGGCGCGTGCTTTGCGCTGCATCTGCCGGCCCAGGCCCCGCAGTCGGGGCCGCCATCGTTTTAAATCGTAAGAAAGAGTGCTTTGTTCCTCGTTTAAGCGGTTTTATCCCGTGAACAGGGGAGTGCAAAGCGGTGAGCAACTGTATAAAGTGTTTACTCAAAGCTGTCACACGGTTCAACCCAAGCGAAGCGCTCCGGCGCCGTCGGATCACCAACAACAAGCCGAGATCCGACGCCAGATCCCATCCTGACCGCCCTTTGACGAGGGCGGTTTTTTTATGGGCGCCGCTGCAGGCCCACCAGGGCGGCGCAGATCAGCAGCACCAGCGTGAGGTACATCACCACGCCGTTGTAGTGCGCGAAGAACACCTGCGTCAGGCCGAAGCCGAAGAAGCCGACCGGCACGGCCACGCCCATCAGGCGCAGCAGCAGCGCCTCGTCGGGGGCCGGCGGGTCGGTCTTGCGGGGCCAGAACAGCACCAGGGGCACGGCGTACAGCAGCCCCAGCGCGCCCACGGCGAACACGCCCCGCTTGGCGAACATGTCCAGGATTTCGTTGTGCGAATGGCCGTACTGCAGCGTGGCGGCGCTGGCCTGGCCGGCCTGCACGCGGCGCGCCTTCTCGGCGTGGTAGCCGGCTTCGCCCCAGCCGGTCAGGGGACGGTCGCGCCCCATGCGCCAGGCCAGCTGGGCGTGGTCCAGCCGGTGGCCGACCGAGGTGTTGGTGTCGCTGCCGTCCTGCTGGTAGCGCCGCGCTTCCTCGTAGGCCCAGCTGATGCGTTCGCTCAGCACCGGCTGCATCTGCCAGGCCAGCGGCAGCACCACGGCCGCCAGCAGCAGGCTGCTGGGCCAGATGCGCCGCGCCGGCAGGCGGGCCGCCGCCAGCACCATCAGCACCAGCCCGCACAGCACCAGCGCCAGCCAGCCGCCGCGCGTTTGCGAAAGCAGCGAGCCCAGCAGGCCCAGCGCGCAGCACAGCGCCAGCGTCAGGCGCAATGGCCAGCGCCAGCGGTGCCACAGCACCAGCAACTGCAGCCAGCACATCAGGCCCAGCAGGCCGCTCAGGTTGCCCAGCTGGATGGCGTTGGCGGTCTGGCGCGGGGTGAACCAGGGGCGCTCCAGCCCCAGCACCTGCACGTCGTACAGGGCGCGCAGGCCGCCGCAGGCGGCGCCCACGGCCACGCCGGCCAGCAGCCAGCGCACGTCGGGCGGGTGGCGCAGCGCGTAGAGCAGGCTGATCACCGCCACGCCGTAGCGCAGCGGCTTGTTGAGGGCGCTGGCCACGCCGCCCTCCCCGTCGCTGCCGTAGGCCCAGGCCAGCGCCATCAGGCCGAAGGACAGCACCAGCCAGCGCGCCTGGCGCGGCTCGATGGGGGCGCGCCACCAGTCGGGCGCGGTGGCCAGGGCGCCCAGCGCCAGCAGCGCCGCGCCCCAGGCGTAGCCCGAGGGCAGCCACAGCGACAGCGCCGGCACCAGAAAGGCAGCCAGGCTGCTGAGGCGGGTGTGGAGCTGCTGCGAAGGCGTCAAGAGAACTGCTGGCCCGCGTGTGTCATCGTGGCGGGGGCCGGCGCGCACGGGCGCCGGCTGGCGAGCGGGGATCGATCAGTGCGCGCCCTGGACGGTTTCGCCGGCCTTCAACCGGTACAGCGTGCCGCAGTAGGGGCAGCGCGCCTCGCCGGTGGCGGCCACGTCCAGGTACACGCGCGGGTGGGTGTTCCACAGGGCCATGCCGGCCTTGGGGTTGGGGCAGAACACGCCGCCCTGGGCGTTGAGATCCTTGGCCAGCAGTTCGATGGGCTTGGGAGGGGTCGGGCTCATGGGTCAGACTTGTGGGGTGGGCCTGCGAAGTGCCGATTGTCGGTCATTTGCCGGCGTGCCTGGCCGCCAGCGCGCGCTGGTAGAAGGCGTCCAGCGCGGGCAGCTTGTCGTCGATGCGGAAGGCGTCCATGGCATAGGCGCGGCGCGGCGGCCGCTCCTGCGCCATGGCGCGCAGCGCGGCGACCAGCGCCGGCACGTCGCCGGCGTCCACCAGGGCCGGCCGCATCCAGGGCGCCAGGTGCAGCGCGCCCTGCGAGCGGGTGGCGATCACCGGCAGGCCGGCCTGCATGGCTTCGAGGAACACCAGGCCGAAGGGCTCGCTGCGCGCCGGGCTGACGAAGCCGTCGAAGGCGGCCAGCCAATCCTGCGGCGCATCGCTGAAACCCGGCAGCAGCACGCGCGCGCCCAGGGGCTCGGCCTGGCGGCGCAGCGCGTCCCAGGCTGGCCCCTGGCCGACGATGACCAGCCGCGCGCCGGGCAGCTCGGCCTGGGCAAAGGCCTCGATCAGCGTGTCGAAGCCCTTGCTGTGCTCGGTGCGGCCCAGCGCGCCGAACACCCAGGTGTCGGGCGCCATGCCGTGCTGGCGCCGCAGGCGCGCGCGCGCATCGGCGTCGGCGGGTTGCGGCAGCGTCCAGTTGTCGATCTGCACCGTGCGTGCGCGCAGCGGCTCGGGGATGGCCGCGAGCTGCCAGGGCGCGATGGCCACCAGGGCGTCCAGCGCGGCGTGCTGGCGCGGCTTGTAGTGGATGTGCAGCGTGGCCACGCGCAGCGTGGGCGGCGGCAGCATCTGCACCGCGCGGCAGGCGGCGCTGAGG
>JAEXBL010000403.1 GCA_023394015.1 Pseudomonadota bacterium
CCGATGGGCGCGCTGTTGGGCAGCAGGACGTGGCGCAGCACGCCGAAAAAACCGGCGCCGTCCATCCGCGCGGACTTGATCAGCTCGACCGGAAAGGCCGCGTAATAGTTGCGGAAGAATAGCGTCGTGAAGCCGAGGCCATAGACGGTATGGACGAAAATCAGTCCTTTGACCGTACCGGCCAAACCCAGCCACCCCAGCGTCTTGGCCATCGGAATCAACACGATCTGAAACGGGATGAACACCGAGAACAGCAGCGCCGCGTACATCAGGTTCGCGCCCCGGAAGCGGAACTGGGTCAGGATGTAGCCGTTGAGCGCGCCGATCAGCGTGGACAGCGCCGCCGCGGGGATGACCAGCAGAAAGGAATTGGCGAAATACGGTCTCAGGCCGGTGGCCTGCACGCCGATCTTGGCCGTGGCCCAGGCGGCGATCCAGGGGTCGATGGTCCAGTCCGACGGCAGCGCCAGCAGGCTGGCGCCGCGGATTTCCGCGAGCGGCTTGAACGAATTCACCAGCATCACGTAGACGGGGGCCAGAAACAGCAGCGCCCCGGCCGCCAGCAGCAGGTAGAGAACCACCCTGGGAGCGGCCCTGGACCACTGCAGCCCGAGACGGCCGGTTTCGCCGCGCGCCGGCGGCGAAACCCGGGCGATGGCCTTATCCATGCCGCGCCCCGCGCATTTCCCGCCGCAGGTACGGCACCACCACCACGGCGGTCAGCAGCAGCATCAGCACCGCGCTGGCCGCGCCCACAGCCATCTCGTTGCGCGTGAACGTGTACTGGTACATGAACACCGACGGCAGCCAGGTCGAACGCCCCGGTCCGCCGTTGGTCATGGCCACGATCAGGTCGTAGGACTTCATGGCCATGTGCGCCAGGATCACGAACGCGGACATGAAGATCGGGCCCAGCTGGGGCAGGATGACGCGCAGGTAGATCTGCCCCGTGCCGGCGCCGTCGACCCGCGCCGCGTTGACCTGTTCCGTGTCCACGCCCCGCAGGCCGGCCAGGAACATCGCCATCACGAAGCCGCTGGTCTGCCACACCGCCGCGAGCACCACGCAGTAGATGGCCCGGTCGCTGTCCTTGATCCAGCCGAACCGGAACGATTCCCAGCCCAGCAGCTGCACCGAGCGCTCCAGGCCCACGCCCGGATCGAGCAGCCATTTCCAGGCCGTGCCGGTGACGATGAAGGACAAGGCCATCGGGTACAGGAAGATCGACCGGAACACGCTTTCCGCCCGGATGCCCTGGTCGATCAGGATGGCCAGCGCCAGGCCCAGCGCCAGCGCGATCACGATGTACAGGCTGGCGAAGATGCCGAAGTTGGCCAGCGACACCCGCCAATTGGCCAGGCCGGCCAGGCGGACATAGCTGCCGGCCCCCGTGAACGTCAGGGACGGCATCAGCGTCGAGCCCGTGAACGACAGATAGACCGTGAACATGATGTAGCCGTACACGCACACCAGCACGAGCAGCACGCTGGGGCTGAACAGCAGCTTGGGCAGGTATCCGGCTTTCATGGGAGCGGCGCAGGCGGGGCTAGTCCTGGGCCGCCGCCGCCAGTTCGGCCACCGCCTTGGCGTCGTCCAGCTCGCCGTTGAAGTGGCGCGTGATCACGTCGTAGAAGGCGTTTTTCATGGACGCGGGCACGGCATGGCCGTGCGCGATGGAGCCCACCATCGTGTTGCTGGCGTTGGCCTCGATGATGTCCTTGATGGCCTTCTTGCCGCAGTCGTCGAAGCCGGCGTCCGGCACGTCGGTGCGGGCCGGCGCGGCGCCCTTGGCCACGTTGGCCTCGGCCTGGAAGTCCGGCGCCATGACGTTGGAAGCCAGCGTCAGCTGGACCTCGCGCATCTTGGCGTCGGGCAGCTTGAACATCGCGAACTGGTCGCTGAGAAAGGTCACCGAACCCTGCGAACCCGGAACGCGATAGCAGAGGTAGTCCCGGCCCGCCACCTTGCCGGCGTTGACGAACTCGCCCTTGGCCCAGTCTCCCATGATCTGGAAGCCGGCCTTGCCGCTGATCACCATGCCGGAGGCCACGTTCCAGTCCCGGCCCGAGAAATCCTTGTCCACCAGGCGCCGTATCTGGCCCATGCGCTGGAACACCTTGAGCGTGGTCGGCGATTCCAGGGTTTTCGCGTCCAGCTCGATGAAGGCCTTGCGGTAATAGTCCGCGCCGCCCGTGGCCAGCGCCACGCCGTCGAAGATCGTCGCGTCCTGCCACGGCTGGCCGCCGTGCGCGATGGCGACGAAGCCCGCGGCGCGGACTTTCTCGGCGGCGGCGATGAAGTCCTCGAAGGTCTTGGGCGCGGCGGCGACGCCGGCCTTCTCCAGCACCGCCCGGTTGGCCCATACCCAGTTGGTGGAATGGATGTTGATGGGCGCCGTTACCCATTTGCCCTCGTACTTCGAGAACCTGCGCACCGCCTGCGGCACCACCTGGTCCCAGTTCTGCTTGCCGGCCAGTTCGTCCAGGTCGGCCAGCGCGCCCTGCCGGGCCCAGTCCTGGAT
>JAEXBL010000416.1 GCA_023394015.1 Pseudomonadota bacterium
GCTATTACTTCATCGCCAGCTTCATCGGCGAGCACGTGGCGCACCACGTGCGGGCGCTGCGCGGCTGAAGGCGTCGTCAGTAGTTGACGATCACCGTCACGGTGTCGCTGTAGCTGTCGGGCTGAAAGTCGGCCGAGGGCACCTTGACGTGGACGGGCACCGACCGGGCGCTGCCGGTGCCTGTGCCGCTGACGCCGTTGCCCGCGCTGGTGGGCGTGGCCGTGTTGCCCCAGATTCTGGTCATGCTGGCGTCCTGGTAGAACTGGTAGGGCACCAGGTCGGTGCTGCTGCCGCTGGCCTTCATCACGCCAGCGCCCGCGGTGTTGCCGTTGGAGGGTCTCAGGCCGACGTTGTAGGGCGTCGTATGCGTGCATGCGACGCTGATGCTGCCGCTGCCGGGAATGTTGCTGGCGCTCGCCGGCACCGTGCCCAGGGAGATGTCCGAGGCGGCGCCGGCCGTGACCTCGCAGCGCTTCTCGACGACCGCGCTGACGGTGAATGGAAACGTGGTGGCCACGGTATTGCTGCACGAACTTGGCACGATGTACGGCGCCAGCAAGGAGCTTTCGTTGATGGTCAGCCCCGTGTCGGCGCTGCGGTAGGTGCTTAGGTAGTTGCCGGGGACGGCGGTGTTCTGGTTGGCCCAGATGCGCCCGTACACCGGTATCGCGCGTGCCGGCGTGGACTCGCCGGGCCTCAGCGTGACCACGGTGGTCACGGGCTGGAAGGCGCCGAAGAACTGGCTGCCCCACACCGCGCTGCGCCCCGCATCCTGATAAAGCTGGAACTGCAGTTGGTTGGTGCCGCTGCTCATCAGGCGCGGGTTGGTGGAGCCGCCGCCGGGCTCGCCGATGCTGAAACACAGGCGGGCGTTGAACGTGGTGAACACCGCGCTGCTGCTGCACTGGTAGCTGAGCGTGGCGCTGACGTCGGTGGCGCCGGGCGCCAGCGGGTTGACCGGGCCGAAGTTCAGGTCGCTCATCCAGGCGTTGCACGAGATGTACGCGTGCGCCGGCGCGGCCGACAGCAGCCCCAGCGCCAGCACCAGGGGCAGGCGCGCGACCCAGGCGCGAGATGACGAGGCGTTCATGGTGTGGGCTCCGGCGTGCAGACGAGCGGCCCGATGCGCGGGATGCCGCCGTCCGCGTGGGCGGTGGGGTGATCGAATCGCGCGCGGCAGCGGCCCGCGGGCGTTTGCACCAGAAGCTGGTTGTGGTCGGCCAGCGTGTCGAGGTAGGTCTCGCCGTCGTAGCCGACGATGGCGCTGCCGGTCTGCTGGCCGTTGACCTGCACCCGGCTGCCCAGCGGCAGCGGTTGGCCGGCCGGATCGGCCAGCACCACCAGGGCCGAGCGCACCGGTTCGAGCTCGAAGCGTACCAGGGTGCCGGCGCGGTCGGTGGGCGTGGCGTTGGCCTTGACGCGCTCGATGCGCAGGTTGGCCGGCAGGCCCATGGTGTCGATGCCGAGCTGGTTGTTCTGGTAGGCGTTGAGCGAGGTGACCAGCAGGTGGCCGTAGCGGTCGGTGCTGCCGATGCGGCGGTTTTCCAGCAGCACCGGCACGTCGGGCACGCCGCGGGTGGAAACCAGCGCGAACGCGTCGTGGATGGCGCGCGCGGCGAAGGGGCGGCCGTCCATCAGCACCAGTGCGCCGGCGGCGTTGCCCCAGGCGCGGCTGCGGCCGTTCTGCACGTCGGCGCCCAGGGCGTAGCGGCCATAGGGGCCCAGGTAATCGGCCTCGGCGCTGGCAACGCGCTGCTGCGAGCCGGCGCGGACCGCGGCGTTCCAGCCCCAGCCGCCGTCGCTGGGCGCGCTGCGGCGCGCGCTGGCGGTGACGTAGCTGCTGCGCTCGTCGCGCTGCACGCCGGCGCTGGCGCTGGTGCGCGCGTCCAGCGCCCAGCTCAGGCTGAGAAAGGCGCTGTAGCGACGGCGCTCGACCAGATCCTGGTTGAGCGTGGCCGACAGCGTGGCGCTGCGCCCGAGCGACTTGAACCATCCGGCGCTGGCGTAGCGCGACCGCGGCTGGCCGGGGTAGTCGAGGTAGGCATAGCTGAGCGTGAAGCTGCCGGCGCGCTCGGTGTTGACGCCCACGGTGGCGCTGCCGCTGGCGCGCGCCGGCAGGCTGCCGTGCAGGGCGGCCACGTCGCGGTAGCCGGGCTGCGTGCGCGTGGCGTTAAAGCCGACGTGAAAGCGCCGGTTGTTCCACTGGTAGCCCAGGTTCAGCAGCGAGCCGCTGCGGCCCGAGCCGCTCGAATGCGCCAGCGCGCCGGTCAGCACGCCGGCCTGGGCCGGCAGCAGCCAGGCGCCACCGGCGCCGGCGTTGACCAGGCCCTTGGTGGCCTCGCCGTGCGCCTCGACCGTGAAGGTGTCGCTCAGGCCGTGGCGCCAACTGCCGCTGAGCATCGGGTCGCCGACGTAGTCGTTGGACTTCAGGCCGTAGTTCTGGCGCACGCGCCCCAGCTCGACCGACCAGCTCGACAGGCCCTTCTTCAGCAGCGCCTGCGAGCCGTACAGCGAGAAGCTGAGCAGCGTGGTGCGGCCGAAGGCGTCGGTCAGCACCACCTGCGCGTTGCCGGCACCGCTGATGCTGGGCAGGGTGTTGAGCTGGAACGGGCCGGCCGGCACCTGGCCGTTGTACTGACGCATGCCGTTGACGTAGAGGTCGAGCTGCGAGGGCAGCACGGCCGAGCCCAGCAGAACCGGCACCGGCGTGGTCACCAGGTAGGGCTGCAGGGCGAAGTTGCTGCCCAACTGGATGCCGCCGATGCGCGTGGCGCGGCTGAAGCCGACCGCGCTGCTGAGCGTGTCGCCCACGCGCAGCGTGAGCATGCGTTCGGGCCAGGAGCGCGACCATTGCGTGTCCAGCCGCACCGTGCCGCGGCGGCGCGCCGCGTCGCCGCCGGACGCGTACTGCGACAGCATGGTGTGGCTGAGCACGCCCCAGCGGTTGAAGGCGCGCCACTCGGTGAAGGCGCTGAGCGAGCCGCCGGTGCCGGCCCCCGAGGTGGCGAACAGGTCGTAGTTCAGCAGCAGGCCGGGCGAACTGGACGCCTGCTGCGTGTCGATGCCCGGCACGTTGACGGTGGTTTCGGGCAGCCGCAGCATGGCCAGCGGCGCGGTCAGGCTCACGCGCTGCTGCGCGGCGTCGTAGGCGACGGCCAGGCCCGCCAGGCTGGCCAGCGGAACCGGATCCGCATCGGGCGTGCCGGCCGGCAGCACGAAGCCGAGCTGCCGCAGGCTGGCGGCCGAGGCCCAGAGCTGGCGGTCGCGGTCGCCGAAATGCACCAGCCCGCGCGCGGCGCCGTTGAGGGTGACTTCCAGGTAGACGTCCTGCCCGCCGGGGCCGGCCAGACTGGGCTCGTCGGCGCCGATCATGGCGCTGGCGGGCGCGGCGTCAGGCGCCGGCGCGTCGGCTGCGCAAGTGCCCGCGGCAGCCAGCAGGGCCGCCGAGCACAGCGCCGCCTCAGCGAGCCGGCGCGGCCAGCGGCAGGCCCTGTTCGGTGTTGCCATTGATCATTGCTTCCCAGCTTCCGCCGGCCTGCGCCGACGGGGGCAGCTTGAGCGCCCAGCGCATGCGCGCGCCGGGCAGCACGTAGCCCAGCAGGCCGGGCGCGACCACGGTGCGCTGGCCGGCTGTGTCGACGAACGCCAGGTCCGCCAGTTGCGCGTGCGCACCGCCGCTGTTGGTGACTTCCAGCAGGCCTTGCTCGCCTTCCTGCCGCAGCGTCCATTGCAGCGCCGGCGGGCTGGCCGGTGCACCCGCCGGCTCGACGAAGATCGGCAGCGAATAGCGCAGCACGTACTGCAGGCCCCTGGCCTGGTTCCCCGGCACGGGCAGCTCGTCGATGATGACGCGGTACGCCCGCTGCGCACCGCCGGCCGGGGGCGCGCCGGTGCGGATGGCGCGCACCAACTGGCGCTCGCCCGCCGGCAGCTCCAGCATCGGCGGGCTGACCAGCAGCTCGCGCGTGGGCTCCAGCCGGTCGGCGGCGTTCTCCTGCGTCCAGCGGTAGGCGCGCACCTGCACGTGCATCGGGCGGTCGCCGGTGTTGCTGAGCCACAGGCCATCGGCGTTCTGCGTGGCGGCGATGGTCACCGACACCGGCGACACCTGCAGGCCGCTGGCCACGGCGGCGCCAGAGGCCAGCGCCGTGGCGCACAGGGACAGGCAGAGGAGAAAGCGGCGCAGGCAGGTCATGGTGCGGATGGGCAGCGGGGGCTCAGTAATCGATGTGCAGCGTGTTGGCAGCCGTGGCCTGGTCGCTGGATCGGGTGCTCGGCGTTGCCAGATCGTGCAGCGGCCAACTGGTGCCGATCACCGTATCCATGCCGTGCCCCGTGGCGGCGCGCCGGGGCGCCGGCGGGGTGGCCTGGCCGATGGCGAACGGCGTGTTGCGCGAACAGCGGATCGCCAGCGCCCGCCGCCGCGGTGCATCCGGCGGGCTGGCGGCCGTGTCGATGGCCACGTGGCAGGTGGACAGCACCTGCAGCCGCACCTGGAGCCGGCCTTGGTCGACGTCCGCGTGGGCCGCTGCCGCGCCCATGCACCCGGCCAGCAGGGCCAAGTGGACGGGGCGGAAGCGGTACAGGCGGCACATGGGGGCGACGCGCGGGCTTCGGGCGCAGGCGCCAATCAGTAGTTGACGTTCACCGTCACGGTGTCGGCGTAGCTGTCGGGCGTGAAGTCGACGTTGGTGGCCTTGGCGTAGACGTTGAACGTGAGCGCGTTGCTGGAGGCCATGCCCTTGCCGGTGCCCTGCACGCCATTGCCCACGCTGGTGGCCGTGGCGGTGTTGCCCCAGACGGTCGAATAGCCGGCGTCGGAATACAGGGTGTAGGGCACCTTGTCGGTGTTGGTGCCCGCGTTGGCCACGCTGACCATGTTGCCGGTGCCATTGCTGGTGCCGCCGTTGGCGCTGGACGGCGCCAAGCCGATGAAGAACGGCGTGCTCTTCGAGCAGTTGACCTTGAAGGAGGTGGAGCCGGTCTGGTTCACGGCGCTTGCGGTGGCGGCCACGCTGCCCAAGTCGATGTCGGCGGGTGCGGTGCTTACGGCACAGGTCTTGGTGATCTGGATCTTCACCTTGAACGTGGCGGAGTTGTTCACATCCGCATGGGCGGCAGTGCTGCCGGCAGCCAGGGCCAGAACGGCCAGTTTGGCGATCAGTTGCTTGTTCATTTGACTTCCTTCGTGCGCCGCGGCGCTCAATAGATTGATTAAGGGTTAACGCCAGTGGACAAAGACCGGTAAGTAGAGTCGGACCTAGTCCGGTGGCGCCAATATAGAAGAACCCCCCACAGGTCACAAGCTTTTGCGCTCCTGAAAATGTGAACTAAAGCACGAATGATGGGTGATTCCGATGTGTAGCCGTTTTTTCATGAAAAAGCGCACAAAGTGATGTCTACACTGGTTTCCCCGTCGATCCTTCCGGTTGCGACGATCCTGTCTGCCCGCTGAAGAACGTTTCAACGCTAAAACTTTGGTGATATACAAAGGTGAGCATGTGGCGGCGCGCCAACCTGCGTTCCGCGGGCCGTTGGTCAGGCCCATGCCAGCGACAGCACGACATCCTCAGGCCCAATAAATTGGCGTGGTGAGCGCTTGATCGCACAGGGCAAAGCATGGGCGATGGCCCACTGCGCGCCGCGCATGTGATCCCTGCGCCCTGGTGGGCAAGAATGCCGCTTATGGGGGGCATACTGTGCTCCGTTCGGCCTATGGCTCTGGTATCTTGTGATTCCGGATTTATTCTTGCAGCACTGACAACCCTCAGAGAGGGGTTGAGGGGAGAGCAGCCATGGGGCATGTGAAATGCGACGCCGCCGGCAACGGCATGAGGTTCATTGGTCAAAAAATGCCGGGACGGTGGGCGCGCGCGGCGGCCCGGGCTGCGGTGGCGGCTGCGCTGGCGCTGCCAGTGCTGGCTCAGGCTCAGGCCCAAGCCGATCTGGTGGCCAACAACGCCGGACCCACCGTGTCGGCAGCAGGTGCTGCGTTCACTTACACGGTGACCTTGACCAACAACGGGCCATGGGCAGCCGATGGCGCCACGTTCACCACCACCATGCCGCAGAACGCGACCAATGTGGGCGCTGTCTGCACCTCGGCCACGTCGGGCGCTGACTGTCCTGCAGTATTCACGGTCAGCAACACGGTGGTCAATGGGGCTATTCCCCGCTTCCCCGACCAAGGCGAGGTGGTAATCACCATCACTGGCAACTATGGCGTGCCCAGCCCCACTTCGGTGACCAGCACCGTGACCATCACGCCACCGCCCGGGGTGGGCGAAACCGAGCCCGCCACCAACAGCAGCACCGTCAACACCAACCTGATCACCGACGCCAAGCTGCGGGTGAGCAAGACCCACTCGGGTGGGCCCACCGAGGTGATCTACACCATCACGCTGGTGAACGATGGTAACGCCGCGGCCGATGGCGCCCGGTTCCGAGACTATCTGAATTCTTCGTCGAGCCCCACGTCCGCAGCCAGCCACGCCACCGTGAACGCCAGCTTCGTGGCTTGCCGTGCCGATGGCGGAGCGCAGTGCCCCGCCAATGATCGGTTCGGTAGCTTCAGCGGCATCAAGGGCCCCACCAACCGAACCCTGTTCGATACGATGGTCCCCAAGCTGCCGGCGGGCGGCAGCCTGACCGTGGTGTACCGCGCCACCATCACGCCTGATACTGAAACTTGCGGCTTGTCGACAGCCAGCCTGTACAACTACGCCACCATCACGCCACCTTCCGGCATCACCAACCAGTTTGGCACGCCGACAATCTATGACCACCTTTCCGTGCAGGGCACTGCCAACTGCCCGAACCGACCTGCTTGGCCCTACAGCCTGACCAAGACGCAGCACTATGCAGGCGGCTCGTTCGCTTACGGGGAGCCCATTACCTACACCATTAGCGTGACCAACAACAGCAGCGAGTCTGCGGATGGCGCGCAGTTGCGAGATTGGGTAGCGACACCATCTTCTAGCTCTCATGCAGCTTATCACGCTGGTCTGGAGGGCCATCTGGTTTCGTGCGAGGCCGTGAGCGGCGCCGAGTGTCCGGAGGACACTGCCTTTCGTAGCGTGACCGCCGAGAAAATCTACAACCGAAGAGATCTGTTCAGCAATGTGGCTATTCCGGTGTTTCCGCCGGGCGGCCAGCTCACTATCAAGTACGCGGTGACCTTGACCAAAACCGATCAGTGCGGCTTGGCCGAGGGATACTTCGATAACAACGCCAGCGTTTCGCCGCCCCCCGACTATGCTGGCACCTACATCGGGGTGGAGGTTGAAAAGGTCAGGACCACCCCCTTGCCTGCCACGCCTCCATGTCCGCGCGCCAACATCGAACTGACCAAGACGCAGTCCGTACCTGCAGCCAAGCCTGGTGTACCGTTTGAGTACGAAATCAACGTGATCAACAAGGGTCCGGAGAGCGCCGATGGCGCTTCTTGGGTTGACTACGTTCATGCGACTTCGGGAGGCACTTTTCTTGCCGACATGTATGGCAAGTTCGAGTACATCGCTTGCGAGGCATTCAACGATGCTGCGTGCCCGGCACGCGACCGCTTCCGTGAATACTTGACGCCGACGCGACTCAATGCCAACACGCACTTGGTCTCCAGTGGCACTACCATTCCCAGGCTGCCGGTGGGGGGCCACATCCGCCTACGTTATCGCGTGACGCTGGAGCCGTTAAAGGCCCGCAGTTGCCGCTCTCAAACCGCGATAATGCGAAATTACACCGCCGTACATCCAGCTTGGCCAAAAGTGGGTGGTAGATCGGCGCAGGTGGATATGTCACTAACCTGTGCTGATATCGGCGTGAGCAAGAATGTCGAGCCGATCCAGCTCAAGGCCGGCGAGGACGTGACCTATACCGTAATGGTGAGTAACTCGGGCCTGGGCCCGGCATCGGGCGTGGGGTTTTCCGACCCACTGCCCAGCTTTTTCGAGTTCAAAGGAGCCAGCTGCGCGACGGTGGAGGAGTCGGTGCCCGAAAACCATCCGCGTACCGAATGTGGAGATACGGTGGATTACGACCCCGCTACCCACACGCTTACCAGCACCATCAAGGCCATCGGCCAACTGGGTGCGGTGCAGTTCATTATCAAAGGCAAGGCGGGGAGTCTGCCGGGTACCTACACTAACGAGGCTACCGCCATGCTGCCGGCAGGGCTGTTCGACCCCATCATGACGTCGAACATCACCGACGTGAACGTGCAGATTGCCAACACCCGGTCGCCCATTACCGTGACCAAGCGGGTGGCGGGCCTGCCGGCCAGCGGCGCGCCAGCGGACATGCAATTCACCGGCACTGTGACCTGTGGCGTGCAACCTGTGCAGAACTGGTCGATCACCGTGCCCGCGGGTGCCGTGAGCGGCAGCAGCGCGCCACTCACGTTCTATGACACCGAGGTTTGCACCGTGGGCGAGGACACGCCGCCGGCGCCGCCGCCAGGCTATGCATGGGATGGCGCGCCCAGCATCGGTAACTCGACCGACCCGCTTGGTCCCAGCACCGCCCGGGAAGTGACGGTGGTCAACACGCTGAAGCGCCTGAGCGCAGGGGTGGAGCTGAGCAAGCGTTTCAGTGGCCCGGCCGAGGCGATCGAGAAAGTGGACGGCACGTTCAGCTTCGAGCTGGACTGCGGCGCGGATGGCCAGTACCAGCAGGACGTGGTCGTGGTTGGTGGTGCTGCTGCCAGCGTCACCCTCAGCGACCTGCCTGCGGGCGCCAGCTGCCGCGTCAGGGAGACGGCCACCCCGGCGGCGCCGGCGGGCTATGAATGGGGCACGCCCGAATACAGCGCCGACCCGGTGATCATCCCGGTGGAAGCGGGCGGCACGGTCGATCTGGAGGTGACCAACCCGCTGAAGAGCAGCGCCGTGCCGCCACCGACCCCGGTGCCGACGCTGGGCCTGCCGCTGCTGGCGGCGCTGGCCGGCCTGCTGGGTGGCCTGGGGGCCTTTTACCGGCGTCGTCAGTCGGCCAGCGCCGGATAGTCTGTGTAGCCCCGGGCACCACCGCCGTACAGGGTGGCCTTGTCCAGCCCCTGGTAAGGGCCGCCACGGCGCAGGCGCTCGGTCAGGTCGGGCATGCTGATGAAGGCCTTGCCGAAGGCGACCAGGTCGGCGCGGCCGCTGGTGATGGCGTCCTGGGCGAGCAGCGGGTCGTAGCCGTTGTTGACCATCCAGGCGCCGCGGCCGCCAGCATGGCGGTAGGCGGCTTTGAGCGCAGCGTAGTCGAAGGGGCGGTCGGGCAACTCGCGCTGGCCGCCGGTGGCGCCTTCGATGACGTGCACGTAGGCCAGGCCCAGCGGCGCCAGCTGCCGGATCAGGTGATCGAACAGCGGCTGTGGGTCGGCATCGACGATGTCGTTGGCCGGGGTGACGGGTGACAGGCGGATGCCGACGCGGTCGTGGCCGGCGGCGTCGGTCACGGCGCGGGTCGCTTCCCACATCAGGCGCGCGCGGTTGGCGATGCTGCCGCCGTAGTCGTCGTTGCGCTGGTTGGCGCCGGTCTTGAGGAACTGGTCCAGCAGGTAGCCGTTGGCGCCGTGGATTTCGACGCCGTCGAAGCCGGCCGACTGCACGGCGTTGCGCGCGGCCACGGCGTAGTCGTGCACGATGGCCGGGATCTCGTGCCGGTGCAGGGCGCGCGGCATGCTGGTGGGGGTGAAGTG
Source organism: Pseudomonadota bacterium (assembly GCA_023394015.1). Lineage (GTDB taxonomy): Bacteria > Pseudomonadota > Gammaproteobacteria > Burkholderiales > Burkholderiaceae_C > Ottowia. Next base: position 9,680 of record JAEXBL010000416.1, read on the forward strand.
GCCCTGGCCCTGCTCGTCGAAGACATAGGTCTTGGTGTTGGCGCGGATGGCCGAGGGCGCCACGGGGTCGGCGTTGCCGGGCTGCAGCACGTGGTGCGAGACGCGGCCGACGTGCCAGAGCTGGCACACGATCTTGCCGCCGGCGGCGTGCACGGCCTTGGTGACTTGCTTCCAGCCGTCGAGTTGCTCGGTGCCGTACAGGCCGGGCACGTCGGCGTAGCCCTGGGCCTGCGGGCTGATGGCGGTGGCTTCGCTGACGATCAGGCCGGCGCCGCGCTCGGGGTCGGCGCGCTGGGCGTAGTACTCGGCCATCAGCGCGGTGGGAATGGCGCCGGGCGCGCGGTTGCGCGTGAGCGGGGCCATGACGACGCGGTTGGCGATGTCGATGGCGCCGACGCGGGTGGGGGAGAACAGATCAGAAGCGGGCATGGTTGGTCCTTGCAGTGATGGCCGCGATTTTGCGACAGCCGCCGCCGCGCCGAAGGACGCGGCTGTTGCGCGCGCGACCGCCGCGTGAACGTCTTCTCAACCACAATGCGCCCATGGCCACGCCCGAAACGCCCCGCCTGCGCCCGCTGGTGCTGATCGCCCTGGCGCTGTCGCTGGGCGCGGCGGTGTCGCTGGGCATCACGCGCTTTGCCTACGGGCTGCTGCTGCCGGTGATGCGAGATGACCTGGGCTGGAGCTATACCCTGGCCGGGGCCATGAACACCGCCAACGCCGCCGGCTACCTGCTGGGCGCGCTGGCCACGCCGCGGCTGATGCGGCGCTTTGGCGCTGCCGCCGTGCTGCTGGCCGGGGCGCTGCTGGCCAGCGTGTTCATGGCGGCGTCGGGTTTCTTCACCGCCGCCGGGCCGCTGCTGCTGCAGCGCCTGCTGGCGGGCGTGGCCAGCGCCTTCGTGTTCGTGGCCGGCGGGCTGCTGG
>JAEXBL010000046.1 GCA_023394015.1 Pseudomonadota bacterium
CTCGCCGGCCAGGGGGGTGGGCGCGCCCGGGTTTTTGTGCGCGGGGGGCGTCACGCCCCCGGGGGGGCCGCCGGCCGGTGGCGCGGCTTGCTGTGCCTGCGCCACGCCGGCGCCCAGCAGCAGCGCCGGGCTCAGCACGGCCGTCAGTGGAGAGAGCTTGGACTTCCTCTTCAGTGTGATCATTTTGTATTCCATGTCGCCGGGGCGGCCTTGGTGTGTGGGACTGCCCGTCGATGGCCACCTTCAATCTTCCCGGGCAGCCTGATTCTTGAAGTGCTGCCCCCTACCGTCCTTGACTTGGTTCAAGTCAAGTTTTCATGGGCTGGAATGCCGCGTCAGCGCCCCGCGTGCCGGCTGCCGGCCCGGCCCGCGCGGGGCCGCGTGGCGGGGGCTGCCTGGTGCGGGTCCACCGGCAGCTTGACCTCGGCCTTGACCTCTTTCAGCACGATGGACGAGCGCACGTGCGTGACCCCCGGCAGCTTGAACAGCGTGGCGTGCAGGAACTGCTCGTACTCGGCAATGCCCGGCACCACCACGGTGAGGATGTAGTCGGCCTGGCCGGTGGTGGACAGGCAGCGCACGATTTGCGGCGTGGCGGCCACGGCGCGCTCGAACTGCTGCACCAGGTCCTCGGTGTGGCGGTCGAGGTTGGTCTCCACCACCACCATCAGGCCCAGGCCGACGCGGGCGCGGTCCACCAGCGCGCTGTAGCCGCGGATCACGCCGGCGGCCTCCATGTCCTTGATGCGCTTCCAGCACGGCGTGCTCGACAGGCCCACGCGCTCGGCGATCTGCTGCACCGTCTGCCGCGCGTCGCGCTGCAGCTCCTGCAGGATGCGGATGCTGGCGGCGTCAAGATGGATGTTCTCGTTCATCGTCGGTACGAAGAAAAATTTTCTTCAATGGTAGCCATTAAGGGCGAAAACAAGAAGCATTTTCACGGTGCCGTCGATAAGCTAGTTCTGGCAGAACAGCAGGAGACAAGCCATGAGCACCGCCCCCGATTCGCCCGCGCCCGCGCCAGCGCTGCGCCGGGCCGACTACCAGTTGCGCGACCAGCTGTGGGCGCGGCGTGGCCAGGTCTTTCTCACCGGCACGCAGGCGCTGGTGCGGCTGCCGCTGATGCAGCGCTGGCTGGACGAGGCGGCGGGGCTGGCCACGCGCGGCTTCGTCAGCGGCTACCGCGGCTCGCCGCTGGGCATGGTGGACCAGCAGATCTGGAAGGCCGGCCCCGAGTGGTCGCAAGCCGGCCTGCGCTTCGTGCCCGCCATCAACGAGGAACTGGCCGCCACCCAGGTGCTGGGCACGCAGCGGGTGGAGAGCGACCCCGAGAAGACCTGCGATGCCGTGTTCGCCCTGTGGTACGGCAAGGGCCCCGGCGTGGACCGCGCCGGCGACGCGATCAAGCACGGCAACGCCTACGGCTCGTCGCCGCGCGGCGGCGTGCTGGTGGTGGCGGGCGACGCCCACGGCTGCGTCCGCTCGTCGATGCCGCCCCCGAGCGCGCAGCTTTTGCCGGCCTTCCACATGCCCATCGTGGCGCCGGCCAACGTGGCCGCGCACCTGGAGTTCGGTCTGTACGGCTGGGCGCTGTCGCGCTTTTCGGGCGCGTGGGTGGGACTGACCTCGCTGTCGGAGGTGGTGGAAAGCGGCGCCACCGTCGATCTGGACGCCATCAACGCCCGCGTGGCGGCCTGGCAGGGCGCCGATGCCGTGCGGGCCACCACCGGCTTCGCGCCGCCCGCGCAAGGCCTGCACTACCGCTGGCCCGATCTGCCGTCGCTGCAGATCGAAGAGCGCCTGGCGCACAAGCTGCAGGCGGTGGCGGCCTTTGCGGCCATCAATTCCATCGACCGCCAGGTCATCGAATCGTCCCGGGCCACGGTGGGCATCGTCACCTGCGGCAAGGCCCACGCCGACCTGATGGAGGTGCTGCGGCGGCTGGAGATCAGCCAGCAGATGCTGGCCGATGCCGGCGTGCGCCTGTACAAGCTGGGCCTGTCGTTCCCCATCGAGACCACGCGCATGGCGGCGTTCGCGCAGGGCCTGAAAGAGATTCTGGTCATCGAGGAAAAAGGCCCGGTGGTCGAGACGCAGCTGCGCGAGCTGTTCTACAACGCGCCGCCCCACGCGCGCCCCGCCATCCTGGGCAAGCGCGACGCCGCCGGCCGGCCGCTGGTGAGCAACCTGGGCGAGCTGCGCCCCTCGCGCCTGATCGAGCTGACGGCCGACTGGCTGATCCGCCACTTTCCCGAGCGCTTTGCCGACCGGCGCGAACACGTGCGCGACTTCACGCTCCCGCAGCTGCTGAGCAACACCTCCGACAGCGTCAAGCGCCTGCCGTACTTCTGCGCCGGCTGCCCGCACAACACCTCGACCCGGGTGCCCGAGGGCTCGACCGCACGCGCCGGCATCGGCTGCCACTTCATGGCCAACTGGACCGACCGGGACACGGCCGGCCTGATCCAGATGGGCGGCGAGGGCGTGGACTGGGTCTCGCACGCCATGTTCACGAAAAAGCCCCACGTGTTCCAGAACCTGGGCGACGGCACCTACTACCACTCGGGCTACCTGGCCATCCGCCAGGCGGTGGCGGCCCAGGCGCGCATCACCTACAAGATCCTGTTCAACGACGCCGTGGCCATGACCGGCGGCCAGCCGGTGGATGGCGTCATCAGCGTGGATGCCATCGCGCGGCAGGTGGAAAGCGAGGGCGTGAAGAAGGTGGTGGTGCTGTCGGACGACATCGGCAAGTACGACGGGCTGAAGCACCGCTTTCCGCAGGGCTCCGAATTCTTCGACCGCGAGCAGCTCGACCGCGTGCAGCGCGAACTGCGCGAAGTCGACGGCGTGACGGTGCTGATCTACGAGCAGACCTGCGCCGCCGAAAAGCGCCGCCGGCGCAAGAAGGGCGAGCTGCAAGATCCGGACAAGCGCCTGTTTATCCACGACGCGGTGTGCGAAGGCTGCGGCGACTGCAGCGTGCAGAGCAACTGCGTGGCCGTGCTGCCGCACGAGACCCCGCTGGGCCGCAAGCGCCGTATCGACCAGACGGCGTGCAACAAGGACTATTCGTGCGCCAAGGGCTTTTGCCCCAGCTTCGTCGGTGTGCGCGGCGGGCGGCTGCGCAAGAAGCTGGGCGCGCTGTCGGCCGGGCAGATCGGCGCCGGCGGGCAGGACGCCTTCGCCCGCCTGGTGGCCGGCCTGCCCGAGCCGGCGCCGCACGCCTGGACCGGGCCCTACGACCTGCTGGTCACCGGCGTGGGCGGCACCGGCGTGGTGACGGTGGGCGCGCTGATCGCCATGGCCGCGCACCTGGAGGGCCACAGCGCCAGCGTGCTCGACTTCATGGGCTTCGCGCAGAAGGGCGGGGCGGTGATGAGCTTCGTGCGCCTGGCCGACGTGCCGGGGCGCCTGAACCAGGTGCGCATCGACACCCAGCAGGCCGACGCCGTGCTGGCCTGCGACACCGTGGTGGCCGCCCAGGCCGAGGCGCTGGGCACGGTGCGCCACGGCCGCACGCGCATCCTGGCCAACCTGCACGAAACGCCGGTGGCCGAATCGCTGAAGAACCCCGACGCCAGCCTGCAGACCGAGGCCCTGCTGGCCAAGCTGCGCTTTGCCGCCGGCGACGAGCGGGTGGAAACCTTCGACGCGCAGCGCCTGGCCGAGGACTTTCTGGGCGACACCGTCAGCGCCAACATCGTCGCCCTGGGCTACGCCTGGCAGCGCGGGCTGGTGCCGGTGGGCCTGGTGGCGCTGCGCCGCGCCATCGAGCTGAACGGCGTGGCCGTGCCGGCCAACCAGGCCGCCTTGTCGCTGGGGCGCCTGGCCGCGGCCGACCCCGGCGCCTGCGCGGCGCTGCTGGGCGATGCGCTGCGGCCCGCGCCCGCGCACCCCGACACGCTGGACGAACTCATCGCCCGCGCCATGAGCCAGCTCACGCAGTACCAGAACGCCGCCTGGGCCGAGCGCTACGCCGCGCTGGTGCGCGAGGTCCATGCGCGCGAAGAGGCGGTGGCGCCCGGCAGCGAGCGGCTGACGCGCGCCGTGGCCGCCAGCCTGCGCAAGCTGATGAGCTACAAGGACGAATATGAAGTGGCGCGCCTGTACGCCGACCCGACCTTCCGCGCCGCGCTCGAGGCGCAGTTCGAGGGCGATCTGGCCTTGAGCTTCTACATGGCGCCGCCGCTGCTCAGCCGCCCGCGCCACGGCCAGCCGCCGCGCAAGATCGAGCTGGGCGCCTGGCTGCTGCCGGCCATGCGCTGGCTGGCCCGGGGCAAGGTGCTGCGCGGCGGGCCGTTCGACCCGTTCGGCCGAACCGCCGAGCGGCGCATGGAGCGCGCGCTGATCGCGCAGTACGAGGCCCGCGTGCGTGAGCTGCTGCCGCAGCTCACGGCGGGCAAGCTGAAGCTGGCCGCCGACATCGCCGCCGTGCCCCTGGCCATGCGCGGCTTTGGCCACGTCAAGCAGGCCAACGTGCTGCTGGCCCGCGTGCGCGAGGCCGAGCTGCTGCACCGCTTCGACGCCGCGCGCTACCCCGCGCCGCCGCGCCAGCAACCGCAGGCCGGGCAGCTCAAGGGCATTGCCATCACGGCCGAGACCAGGGCGCCGGTGGCTGCTGAATGAGCCGCTGATCACGCCCGTTCGGCGGGCGCTTTGACTTGAAAGCTGCAGTCGAAAAAAGCGGGTGGGCCCGAAGGCCGCACCCGCCTGTGGTGGCCGCTGGTGGTGATCAGGCCGGCTGGATGCGCACCGGCAACCCCTGGCGCACGGCGGCGCCGGAGATGGTGTCGATCCAGGCGTTGACTTGACCGTCCCCGCGGGTGTCGTCAACGATGCCGATGTCGTTCATGTTCACCCCGGCGCCGTGCGCCGCGTTGGCGGCCATCTGTTTGCCGTCGATGCTGTGCGGGCGAGCGCCCAGCTCGTGGTGGCCGTAGCCGTATTCCACCGCCACGGTGCCCGGCATCACGCCGTCGCGCACGATGGCCACGCCGGTGATGCTGCCGCCGGGGCTGGTGATGCGCACGCGCTGGCCGTTGCCGATGCCGAGCCGCGCCGCGTCGTCGCGGTGGATCGACACTGGGTTGTGCGGGTGCACCTGGCGCAGGCGCGACATGCCGATGGAAATCGAGCTCATCAGGTTCGACTTGTACGAGGTCATCAGCATCGGCCAATCCTGCTCGGGGTACTTCTCGCGCATGGGCTGGCCGCTGGCCAGGCGCGTGGGCTCCCAGGTCGGGCAGCCGCTGAAGCGCTCGCCGGTCATGCTGTGGCGCATCTTCGACAGCGCCTCGTCCCACAGCGGCAGCAGCGGCTTGTGCGCGGCCTTGATGTGATCGCCTTCCCAGGCCTGGTCGAGCTTGTCGAAGCGGCCGCCGCGCGTGAGCACCATGGCCACGCGGCGCCATTCCTCGGGCTTGAGCTTTTGCTGCATCAGCGCGGCGTAGCGCTTCAGGCCGGTCACTTCCAGGTCGTCGTCGCTGGCCTCGCCCACGGGCACGCCGCCCGAGTAGGCGATGTTGGCCACGCCGCGCAGGAAGAAGTCGGTGGCGTCGTTCAGGTCGTAGCTGTTGCCGTCCCGGTCCTTCAGCGCACCGGGGCCGAAGCCGGGCATCTGCAGCGTCTTGGCGCAGGCGAACAAGAAGGTTTCCAGGTTCACCGGCTCGCCGCTGGCGGTCTTGGCCACGCGCGGTTCCACCACCGGCGTGCGCACGGTAGACGACTTGGCCACCACGTCGGCCCAGGGCACCGAGATGCCCCAGCTTTCGTAGGTCACCGTGTCGGGCACGATGTAGTCGGCAAAGGCGTTGGTCTCGTTGATGAACGGGTTGATCGACACCGACAGCGGCAGCAGCTTGGGGTCCTTCAGCTTGTCCACCAGCGCCTTGCGGAAGCCCGCGATGGCGTACACCGGGTTGGCCACGTGGTTGAACCACACCTTGGCGTGGTAGGGGTAGCCGTTCAGCGCCGAGGCGATCATCTCGCTGCTCAGGCCGTTGCCGGGTGCCGGGTACCACGGCGCGGTGGCCGGGTAGGGGTTGGCGCCGCTGTCCTTCTTGCGCTTGAACTCGCTCGACTTCTCGTAGGGCATGCGGTTGCGCGACAGGCCCAGGCCCGAGGGCTTGGCCCGGCCGGGGAACTGCGCGAAGTTGTAGCGCGGGCCGGGGCCGAAGGGGCCGAACTGGCCGGCGTCCAGCACCAGGCCGCCCTTGACGTTCAGGTTGCCGATCAGCGTGTTCAGCATGCCGATGGCGTAGGCGGTCTGGAAGCCCGAGCCGCTCATGGTGCCGCCGTGCGCGTCGGCGGCGGCGCGCTTGCCGTGGCTGGTGAACTCGCGCGCCAGGTTCTCGATCTCGGCCACCGGCACGCCGCACAGTTCGCTGTATTCGGCGATGGTCTTGCGCTGTGCTTCGCGGCGCAGCATCATGAACGCGCTGGCCAGCGGCACCGCCGCGCCCTCGTCGCCCCAGGCGGGG
>JAEXBL010000048.1 GCA_023394015.1 Pseudomonadota bacterium
ACGATGGCCAGCGAGCCCGGCGCGCCCGGCGGCGCGCTGGAGGGCGCGGACCGCGGCAGGTCGGTCGGGCGCTGCTCGGCGTCGATCACCTCGGGCGGCGGCTCCAGCGCGTCCAGCCGCGCAATCAGGCGGCGCACGTAGGGGTCGGCCATGTCGACCTGCCCCAGCCGCCGCGCGCCGGCGCGCCAGCGCCAGGCACTGAACACCGCCAGCAGCGCGCGCGGCAGCAGGCCGTAGATCACGACGCAGCCCATCAGCCACCAGGCCCAGTCGCGCTGGGGCGTGCTGGCATGCCAGGCGCCCAAGCCGGCGTTGCCCACGCTTTGCACCGCTGCCGCATCCGGCACCGGAAAGCCCAGCAGTGCCGGTAGCCAGCCGCTGAGCTGCACGAAGCGCTGGAAGAAGCCGGCGCTGAGGATGGTCGATTCCCAGCTCAGCGTGTAGGCATGAAAGGCGAAGCCGAAGGCCAGCACCGCCAGCATGATCACGAAGGCCAGGGTCCAGATGCCGTGGCTGAGCGCGCCGGTCAGCCAGCCCAGCAGGCGCTGGCGCTGCAGCACGGCGGTGACGGATTGCAGCAGCGTGAGCGCGTGCGGCCCGCGCTCCAGCGGCAGCCGCGCCGTCAGCCCCAGCGCCAGCCGCCCCAGCGACGGGCCAGCCCAGCGCCCTTGCGACAGCAGCAGCCCGGCCAGCCACACCGCCAGCATCAGCGCGTGCAGCCCCAGCAGGCTGACGAAGGCGGCCACGGCGTTGATGCTGCGCCCCTCGCCCAGCACCGCGCGCGCCGTGCCCAGGCCGGTGAAGGCCATCAGCAGCGCCAGCGCGGCGACCACCCACACGCCCAGGTGCCGCCAGCGCGCCAGCTCGGCCGGCAGGCCCAGGCGCTGGCCCAGCAGCCAGGCGCGCTCGGCCACCTGCGCGGCGCGCGTGGGCCGGGTGCGAAAGGCCTGCTGCAGCGCCGCCTGGTCGTCAAGCGGGCCGGCGGCCTCGATGCGCTGCACGGCATCCAGCACCACGGCGGTGGCCAGCGGCGTGCGGTCGGTGTCGGTGGCGGGCAAGGCGGTCATGCGGTGGGCGGAACAACGCTGGCGATTATCGGCGGCGGGGCGGGACGCCCGGCCCCCTGCCGATCGCTATCGATTGAATAGCTGCCTGCAGTGGTGCAATGAACGCTGAAGGCTGCTTGCCTGCACAACGGCCAGATGTGGATGCGGCTGCACCGCCCTCGTCGCCGCCAAAAAAAAGAGCTGCCACGCTGGCAACTCCTGGGTACATCCCGCCCTGCCGCTTCGGGCAAGGCCCTGGGGCCATCAGCCCTTGGCCTGGGCCTGCTCCTTCTGGTAGGCGGCGATGCCGTCGCTGATTTCCTTCTTGGCGGCGTCGGGGCCTTCCCAGCCCAGGATCTTGACCCACTTGCCGGGCTCCAGGTCCTTGTAGAGCTCGAAGAAGTGCGCGATGGAGGCGGTGCGCGCCGGGTTCATGTCCTCCGGCTTCTGCCAGCTGCTGTAGAGCTTGAGCACCTTGGGGATCGGCACGGCCAGCACCTTGCCGTCCTCGCCGGCCTCGTCCAGCATCTTCAGGATGCCGATGGGCCGGCAGGTGACCACCACGCCGGGCAGCAGCGGCACCGGCGTGACCACCAGCACGTCCACCGGGTCGCCGTCGCCCGACAGCGTCTGCGGCACGTAGCCGTAGTTGGTGGGGTAGTGCATCGCCGTGCTCATGAAGCGGTCGACGAAGATGGCGCCCGTGTCCTTGTCCACCTCGTACTTGATCGGGTCGGCGTTCATCGGGATCTCGATGACGACGTTGAACTCGTCGGGCGCATTGGCCCCGGGGGAAACGTGGTCGAGGGACATGTTCTTTTCCGTGGTTTGATTTGGATTAAGGCCGACTGTAATCGGCTTCGGATTAACCCTGATTTTACTTTCGCGACCCTTGCACCCGCGGATTCGTCACTTTTTGCGGCTAAATTCAAGGGGTTGGCCAATCGACCGCCCGCTTTGACCAGTGGCAGCGAGGAAGCAACGCAGTGGAGGGCATGGCTGCGTGGCGATCCTCTCGGCCGGCCCTCTCGAAGCGCAACGCTTTTGTGAGGAGAAATCAATGACAGGCAACTCAGCGCTGATTCTGGCGCTCGTCTGCGGGCTGATCGCCGTGGTGTACGGCTTCTGGGCCCGCGGTTGGATTCTTTCGCAGGACGCGGGCAACCCCCGCATGCAGGAGATCGCCGGCGCCATCCAGACCGGCGCCGCCGCCTACCTGGCGCGGCAGTACAAGACCATCTCCATCGTCGGCGTGGTGCTGGCGGTGCTGATCGCCCTGGTCATCGACGTGACCACGGCCGTCGGCTTCGTCATCGGCGCCGTGCTGTCGGGCGCCTGCGGCTTCTTCGGCATGAACGTGTCGGTGCGCGCCAACGTGCGCACCGCGCAGGCGGCCACCAAGGGCATCGGCCCGGCGCTGGACGTCGCCTTTCGCGGCGGCGCCATCACCGGCATGCTGGTGGTGGGCCTGGGCCTGCTGGGCGTGGCGGCCTTCACCTGGTTCCTGCTGGGCGGCAACGCGCAGGCGCAGGGCAGCACGCTGTCGGCCCTGCTGAATCCGCTGATCGGCTTTGCCTTCGGCTCCTCGCTGATCTCGATCTTCGCGCGACTGGGCGGCGGCATCTTCACCAAGGGCGCCGACGTGGGCGCCGACCTGGTGGGCAAGGTGGAAGCCGGCATCCCCGAGGACGACCCGCGCAACCCCGCCGTGATCGCCGACAACGTGGGCGACAACGTGGGCGACTGCGCCGGCATGGCGGCCGATTTGTTCGAGACCTACGCCGTCACGCTGATCGCCACCATGGTGCTGGGCGCGCTGCTGGTCAGCAGCGCCCCCATGGCCGCCGTGATGTACCCGCTGGCGCTGGGCGCGGTGTCGATCATCGGCTCCATCATCGGCACCTTCTTCGTCAAGGCCAACCCCGGCATGAAGAACGTGATGCCGGCGCTGTACAAGGGCCTGGCGATTGCCGGCCTGGTGTCGCTGGTGCTGTTCTACGCCGTCACGGTCTGGCTCATCCCGGATGGCGCCGTGGCCGCCAGCGGCAGCGCGCTGCGCCTGTGGGGCGCCTGCGTGGTCGGCCTGGCGCTGACGGCGGCGCTGGTGAGGATCACCGAGTACTACACCGGCACCCAGTACAAGCCGGTGCAGCACGTGGCGCAGGCCAGCACCACCGGCCATGCCACCAACATCATCGCCGGCATCGGCGTCAGCATGAAGTCCACCGCCTGGCCGGTGATCTTCGTGTGCATCGCCATCATCGCCGCCTACTGGCTGGCCGGCTTGTACGGCGTGGCGGTGGCCGCCATGTCGATGCTCAGCATGGCCGGCATCATCGTCGCGCTCGACGCCTACGGCCCCATCACCGACAACGCCGGCGGCATCGCCGAGATGGCCGAGATGCCGCCCGCCGTGCGCGACATCACCGACCCGCTGGACGCCGTGGGCAACACCACCAAGGCCGTCACCAAGGGCTACGCCATCGGCTCGGCCGGCCTGGCGGCGCTGGTGCTGTTCGCCGACTACACCCACAAGCTGGAAAGCGCCGGCCAGGCGATCCGCTTTGACCTGTCCGACCCGATGGTCATCGTCGGCCTGTTCATCGGCGGCCTGATCCCCTACCTGTTCGGCGCCATGGCCATGGAAGCCGTCGGCCGCGCCGCCGGCAGCGTGGTGGAGGAAGTGCGGCGCCAGTTCCGCGAGATCAAGGGCATCATGGAAGGCCAGGCCAAGCCCGAGTACGGCCGCGCCGTGGACATGCTCACCGGCGCCGCCATCAAGGAAATGATGATCCCCAGCCTGCTGCCGGTGGTGGTGCCGATCGTGGTCGGCCTGGCCCTGGGCCCGAAGGCGCTGGGCGGCCTGCTGATGGGCACCATCGTCACCGGCCTGTTCGTGGCGATCTCCATGTGCACCGGCGGCGGCGCCTGGGACAACGCCAAGAAGCACATCGAGGACGGCCACTTTGGCGGCAAGGGCAGCGAGGCGCACAAGGCCGCCGTCACCGGCGACACCGTGGGCGACCCCTACAAGGACACCGCCGGCCCGGCCGTGAACCCGCTGATCAAGATCATCAACATCGTGGCCCTGCTCATCGTGCCGCTGGTGGTCAAGTTCCACGGCGGTGAGGTGGCGGCCGCGCCGGTGGTGCCGGTGGCGGCCACGGCTGCCGCCAGCGCCGCGGATGCCGACGCCGTCAGCGTGGAAGGTGAAACCGTGCGCTTCTACTTCGCCACCGGCAGCGCCCAGCCGCACCCCGACGGCGCGCAGGCGCTGGCTGTCATTGCCGAGGGCGTGAAGGCCGGCAAGAAGGCCCTGGTGAGCGGCTACGTGGACGCCACCGGCAGCGCCGCCGCCAACGAGGAAATCGCCAAGCAACGCGCCTTCGCCGTGCGCGACCTGCTCAAGACCCTGGGCGTGCCCGAGGAGCAGATCGAGCTGGCCAAGCCCGACGACATCCAGGCCGGCACCGGCGCGCAGGCGCGGCGGGTGGAGGTGACGCTGCAGTAGGCGCCGCACCCACGCCCTTGAAAAACCCGCCGCATGGCGGGTTTTTTCATGCCGGCCGCGCTTGCCGCGCCAGCGTTCAGGCGGCCCTCAGTGCCGCTCGATCAACTGCCCGCGCAGTTCGCCCTCGGGGTAGCGGTCGGTGCGCAGCTCGATGTACCACTGCCCGGCCAGCAGGTTGGCACGCTGGCGCGGCGTGAGCCTGGCGCGGCCCTCGCTGGGGCTGTGCACCGAGCGGCCCAGCGACAGCACCGGCTGCGCCACCTCGCCGCTCATGCCGGGGCTGTGAAAGCTGGCGCTGCGCACCGGGCCGCTCAGGCCGCTGAAGCTGAGCTTCCACTGGAACAGGCCGGTCTTGCGGTTCAGCACCGCCACCAGCTCGGCCTCGGCGGCGCTGGGGCTGGGCGGCACCACCTCGGCGCCGATCAGCCGGGCGCTGAAGGCGGCCAGCTCGGGCTGGCGCACCGGCTCGCGCGGCTGGGTGCGGATGGGCGGCGCGGTCTGCACCACCGGCGCGCTGCTGCAGGCGGCCAGCACCGCCAGGGCGACGGCTGCTGCCGACCAGCGCCCGGCGCGGGCCAGTGAACGGGAAACGGAAGACGAAAAAAAATGCGCGGCACTCATGCCGCGCACCATATCACCGCCCGGGCCGCCCTTGGCCGGGGCTTACAGGCGGATACCGTGGCGGGCGCGGCCTTGTGTTCAATGCACCACGCGCAACTGCCCGCGCAGCTCGCCCAGCGGGTAGCTGGCGGTGTAGACGCTGAGGTACCAGCGGCCATCCAGCAGGTCCACCGCCTGGTTGGGGCTGAGCGTGGCGCGGCCTTCATAGGTGGGCCCGAACGGCGCCGGCCAGGCCAGCACGGCGGGGGCGTTCTGGCCCAGCTCGGCCGGGCCGTGGAACTGCACGCTGGTGATGGGGCCGGACAGGCCGGACCAGCTGGTCTTCCAGCGCAGCACGCGGGTGTGGCTGTCGTAGACGGCGTCGATCTGGCCAGTGCCATTGCTGCGCGTGGGCGGCATCACGCTGGCGCCGTCCAGGCGGGTGGTCAGCGCCACCAGGTGGGCGTTGGGG
>JAEXBL010000056.1 GCA_023394015.1 Pseudomonadota bacterium
GAGACGAAGGTGGCATCGGCCGCGTTGCCGCGGCCCTTGTAGACGAACAGGCCCTGCTTGGCCATGTTGGCCAAGTTCTCGATGTGGCGCACGTGCAGCGGCGTGTTGACCGCCAGGCGCGTGCCGGTGCCGCCGAAGCCGTTGTTCAGCGTGGCGAACAGCACGTTGTGCCAGGCGCTGAAGCTCTCCAGCTGGGTCCAGCTGATCCAGCTGGTGGTGAAGGGGCACTTGTGGCCGCTGATCTTCAGCGCCGCGGCGGCGGCGGCCACCTCGGGCCAGGTCTTGGGCGGGTTCTCGGGGTCCAGGCCGGCGGCCTTGAAGGCGTCCTTGTTGTAGTGGAACACCGGGGTCGAGCTGTTGAACGGGAAGCTCAGCATCTGCCCGTTGGGCGCGGTGTAGTAGCCGGCCACGGCGGGCACGTAGGCCTGGGGGTCGAAGGGCACGCCGGCCTGCTTCATCACCTCGGCCACCGGTTTGATGGCGCCCTTGCTGGCCATCATGGTGGCGGTGCCGACCTCGAACACCTGCAGGATGTGCGGCGCGTTGCCGGCGCGGAAGGCGGCGATGGCGGCGGTCATCGACTCGTCATAGCTGCCCTTGAAGGTGGGCGTGATCTTGTACTGGCTCTGGCTGGCGTTGAATTCCTTGGCCAGGTCGTTCACCCATTCACCCAGGGCGCCACCCATGGAGTGCCACCACTGGATCTCGGTTTGCGCGTGGGCCGGGGCGGCCAGGCAGGCGGCGGCCAGCGCCAGGGCGGAAAGACTGAGGGAACGGGTCGGTGTCATGGGGCAGGTCTCCGCAAGATAAGTGCGCATGAAGCATACACGTGCTTGGTGACAGAATGATGCAGGCGGTGTTTCGGCGCCGGCCGGGCGCCGGATCGCCTCGGCGCCTGGGGACATGCCCTTGCCGGCACGGGGTGAAATGCTGCAGCGCATTAAAATTGGTGTCCAGCCGCACGCCTTTCTTTATTTGGGGCCGCCGGTTCGCGAGTGCCGCGCTGGGCCCCCGACACATGAACGCACCAGCCACGCTCAATCAACTCCTGGCCAGCGCCGACCCGGCGCCGCGCCTGCGCGAGATCCCGTACAACTACACCAGCTTCTCCGACCGCGAGATCGTGCTGCGCCTGCTGGGCGAGCGCGCCTGGGAGCTGCTGCAAACGCTGCGCAGCGAGCGCCACACCGGCCGCTCGGCGCGCATGCTGTACGAGGTGCTGGGCGACATCTGGGTGGTGCGGCGCAACCCGTATTTGCAGGACGACCTGCTGGACAACCCGCGCCGCCAGCGCCAGTTGGTTGAGGCGCTGCGCCATCGCCTGCAGGAGATCGACAAGCGCCGCACGCCCAGCGACGACGCCTCGCGCGATGAGCTGGTGGGCGAGCTGCTGGTGGCCGCGCACCGCGTGGTGGAGGCCTTCGACCGCTCGTTCGGCAAGGTGGCCGAGCTGCGCCGCCGCGCCGCCAAGGCCCTGGGCAAGCACACGCACAAGCACAACATCAAGTTCGACGGCCTGTCGCGCGTCAGCCACGTCACCGACGCCACCGACTGGCGCGTCGAGTTCCCGCTGGTGGTGCTGATGCCCGACACCGAGGAGGAGATGGCCGGCCTGGTCAAGGGCTGCATCGACTTGGGCCTGACCATCATTCCGCGCGGCGGCGGCACCGGCTACACCGGCGGCGCCATTCCGCTCGACTGGAAGACGGCCGTCATCAACACCGAAAAGCTGATCACCCTGGGCCAGGTGGAGCGCATGGCGCTGCCGGGCGTCGAGGGCGAGGTGCCCACCATCCACCCCGAGGCCGGCGTGGTGACCCAGCGCGTGGCCGACGCCGCCGAGGCCGCCGGCCTGGTGTTCGCCTGCGACCCGACCAGCGCCGAGGCCAGCTGCATCGGCGGCAACATCGCCATGAACGCCGGCGGCAAGAAGGCCGTGCTGTGGGGCACGGCGCTGGACAACCTGGCCAGCTGGCGCATGGTCACGCCCGATGCCAAGTGGCTGGAAGTCACGCGCCTGAACCACAACCTGGGCAAGATCCACGACGCCGAGGTGGCCAGCTTCGAGCTGAAGTATTTCGACGCCTCGGGCCAGCAACTGGAGCGCACCGAGCGGCTCGACATCCCTGGCGCCACCTTCCGCAAGGAAGGCCTGGGCAAGGACGTGACCGACAAGTTCCTGGCCGGCCTGCCGGGCGTGCAAAAGGAGGGCTGCGACGGCCTGATCACCAGCGCGCGCTGGGTGCTGCACCGCATGCCCGAGCACACGCGCACCGTGTGCCTGGAGTTCTTCGGCCATGCCAAGGACGCCGTGCCCAGCATCGTCGAGATCAAGGACTACATGTTCGCCGAGGCCAAGCGTAGCAGTGTGCTGCTGGCCGGCCTGGAGCACCTGGACGACCGCTACCTGCGCGCCATCGGCTACAGCACCAAGTCGCGCCGCGGCGGCCTGCCCAAGATGGTGCTGATCGGCGACATCGCCGGCGACGACCCCCATGCCGTGGCCCGGGTGACCAGCGAGGTGGTGCGCATCGCCAACTCGCGCGCAGGCGAGGGCTTCATCGCCGTGGACGCGGCGGCGCGCAAGAAGTTCTGGGCCGACCGCAAGCGCACGGCGGCCATCAGCCGCCACACCAACGCCTTCAAGATCAACGAGGACGTGGTGATTCCGCTGCGGCGCATGGCCGAATACACCGACGTCATCGAGCGCATCAACATCGAGCTGAGCCTGCGCAACAAGATCGAGCTGGCCGACGAGCTGGAGGCCTTTCTGATGCGCGGCAACCTGCCGCTGGGCAAGCGGCAGGAAGGCGGCACCATCCCCACGCCCGAACTGCTGGCCGACAAGGTGGACCTGGCCCTGGGCGTGGTGCGCGCGTCGCGCGCGCTGTGGCAGGGCTGGCTGCAGGACATCGACACCCTGTTCCCGCAGCTGCAGGACCACAGCCTGCGCGCCAGCTGGAAGACGCAGATCCGTGAGCCGCTGCAGGACATCTTCACCGGCAGCGACTTCGAGCCGCTGATGGCGGCGCTGGGCGACATCCAGCAGCGCGTGCTCAAGGGGCGGGTGTGGATCGCCCTGCACATGCACGCCGGCGACGGCAACGTGCACACCAACATCCCCGTGCACAGCGACAACTACGCGATGCTGCAGACCGCCCACGAGGCGGTGGACCGCGTGATGGCGCTGGCGCGCAGCCTGGATGGCGTGATCAGCGGCGAGCACGGCATCGGCATCACCAAGCTCGAGTACCTGACCGACGACGAACTGGCCCCGTTCGCCGACTACAAGCAGCGGGTGGACCCGCACGGCCACTTCAACCGCGGCAAGCTGCTGCGCAACAAGGAGGTGCCGGCGCACCCCGGGCGCCGCCTGCGCTCGGACCTGAGCAACGCCTACACGCCCAGCTTCGGGCTGATGGGGCACGAGTCGCTGATCATGCGCCAGAGCGACATCGGCGCCATCGCCGATTCGATCAAGGACTGCCTGCGCTGCGGCAAGTGCAAGCCCGATTGCAGCACCCACGTGCCGCGCGCCAACCTGCTGTACAGCCCGCGCAACAAGATCCTGGCCACCTCGCTGCTGGTCGAGGCCTTTTTGTACGAGGAGCAGACGCGCCGCGGCGTGAGCCTGAAGCACTGGGAAGAGTTCGAGGACGTGGCCGACCACTGCACCGTGTGCCACAAGTGCCTGGCGCCGTGCCCGGTGAAGATCGACTTTGGCGACGTCACCATGAACATGCGCAACCTGCTGCGCAAGATGGGCAAGCAGAGCTTCAGGCCCGGCAAGGCGGCCAGCATGTTCTTCCTGAACGCCACCGAGCCCACCGTCATCAACGCCACCAAGATCGGGCTGACAGGCGCCTTCAAGGCGCAGCGCGCGGCAGTCGATGTGTTCAAGGCGGCCGGCCGCCAGCAGACACAACACCCGCCGGCCACCGTGGGCAAGCCGCCGCTGCGCGAGGAGATCATCCACTTCGTCAACAAGAAGCTGCCCGGCGGCCTGCCCACCAAGACGGCGCGCGCGCTGCTCGATATCCAGGACCGCGCCTACGTGCCGGTGATCCGCAACCCCAAGACCACCACGCCCGACACCGAGGCGGTGTTCTACTTTCCCGGCTGCGGCTCCGAGCGCTTGTTCAGCCAGGTCGGCCTGGCCACCCAGGCCATGCTGTGGCACGCCGGCGTGCAGACCGTGCTGCCGCCCGGCTACGTGTGCTGCGGCTACCCGCAGCGCGGCAGCGGCCAGTTCGACAAGGCCGAGCAGATGATCACCGACAACCGGGTGCTGTTCCACCGCGTGGCCACCACGCTGAACTACCTGGACATCAAGACCGTGGTGGTCAGCTGCGGCACCTGCTACGACCAGATCGCCGGCTACGAATTCGACCAGATATTCCCCGGCAGCCGCATCATCGACATCCACGAATACCTGCTGGAAAAAGGCATCACCCTGCCCGAGGCCGACCGCGGCGCCTACCTGTACCACGAGCCCTGCCACAACCCGATGAAGCTGCAGGACTCCACCACCACGGTGAAGGCGCTGCTGGGCGAGAACGTGCTCAAGAACAACCGCTGCTGCGGCGAAAGCGGCACCCTGGGCGTGACGCGCCCCGACGTGGCCACGCAGGTGCGCTTTCGCAAGGAAGAGGAAATCCGCAAGGGCGCGGCCGAACTCAAGGCCAGCGGCGCCGTCGGCAAGCAGGCCAACGTGAAGATCCTCACCAGCTGCCCGAGCTGCCTGCAGGGCCTGAGCCGCTACCAGGACGACCTGAGCAACGGCCTGCTGGAGGCCGACTACATCGTCATCGAGATGGCGCGCGCCATCCTGGGCGAGAACTGGATGCGCGAGTACGTGGACCTGGACAACGCCGGCGGCATCGAGCGGGTGCTGGTCTAACCGGCCTGATCGTCGCGGCCTGCGGGCGTGTCGGTGGTGACAGGCACCGCCGGCGCCGCGTCGGCCCGCGCAGGGGCGGGCGCGGGTTGCGGGTCGGCCTGGGCCGGCTGCTGGGGTACGGGCGCCGCCGCAGCGGTGGGCGCGTCCTGCTCCAGGTTGAGCAGCGCCCAGGCGGCCATGAACAGGGCCGCGATCACCGGCCCGATGACGAAGCCGTTGATGCCGAACACCGAGATGCCGCCCACGGTGGACAGCAGCACCACCCAGTCCGGCAGCTTGGTGTCCTTGCCCACCAGAATCGGACGCAGCAGGTTGTCCACCATGCCGATCACCAGCGCGCCCCAGGCGATCAGGCCCACGCCCTGCCAGGTCTGGCCGGTGGCCAGCAAATACAGCGCCACCGGCAGCCACACCAGCGCCGCGCCCACGGCGGGCAGCAGCGACAGCAGCGCCATCAGCGCTCCCCACAGCACCGCGCCGTGAATGCCCAGCACCCACAGGGCCAGCCCGCCCAGCGCGCCCTGCACCACGGCCACCACGATGTTGCCCTTGACCGTGGCGCGCACCACGGTGGCGAACTTGGACAGCAGGTCCTGCGTGGTGGCGCGCGCCAGCGGCACGTGTTCGCGGATCAGGCGCGCCAGCGCCGCGCCGTCGCGCAGAAAGAAGAACAGCAGATACAGCATGATGCCCAGGTTGACCAGCAGCAGCAGCGTGTTCTGCCCCAGCGCCAGGGCGCGCGTGGCCAGCAGCTGGCCGCCCTGGGCCAGCGCGCCGGTGATCTTGCCCAGCACGTCCTCCATGTTGAACACGCCCAGGCGCCCCAGCAGGTCGGTCAGCCAGGAGGGCAGGGCGGCCACGATCTGCTGCAGGTAGGCCTGGAAGTTGAGGTCGCCCGAGCGCAGGCGCTGCGCCAGGTTGACGATCTCGTCCACCATGGCCGCGCCGACCAGGAACATCGGCACCACCACGATCAGCAGGATGAACACCACCGTCAGCAGCGCCGCCACCGTGGCGTGGCCGCGCAGCCCGGCGCGCAGGCGCCGGAACACGCCCTGGAACAGCAGCGCCAGCACCACGGCCCAGAACACGGCGCCGAAGAAGGGCGTCAGCACCCACACGAAGGCCAGCGTGACCCCCGCCAGCAAGAGCAGGAAGACGAGGCGTTGCAGCGCGGGCGTGTTCATGGCGGCGGCCACTATAACTGCCCGTTGCGTGGGGTCACGTCGGACAGCGCGCCGAGCGGGCACAATCGAGCGATCCCCAACCCGCATTTGCCATGACGTCCTCCGCGCCGCTTCGATCCCCGCCCGAAACCCTGACGCTGCACGCCCGGTCGCGCGTGCTGGAGTTGGCCTGGGCCGACGGCGCGCACTTTCGCATCCCGTTCGAGCTGATGCGCGTGTACTCGCCCTCGGCCGAGGTGCAGGGCCACGGCCCGGGGCAGGAGGTGCTGCAGACCGGCAAGCGCGAGGTCGAGATCACCGCGCTGGCGCCGGTGGGCAACTACGCCGTGCAGCCCCGCTTCTCGGACGGCCACGAAAGCGGCATTTTCACCTGGGACTACCTGTACCGCCTGGGCGCGCAGCAGGACCAGCTGTGGCAGGACTACGAGGCCCGCCTGGCCGCCGCCGGTGTGGACCGCGACGCCCCCATGGCACCCGGGGCGAGTGGCGCCTGCGGGGCATGAGGGCGCCGCGCACGGCTTCTTTTGTTTGGATGGCTGCCCGTGCCTGCAGGGCAAGCGCGGCGGCCTGACCCGATCATCGTTTTTTTTGGGACCCCGCCATGGCCACCACGCATTTCGGCTACGAATCGGTTGACGAGCAGGACAAGGCGCGCCGCGTGCGCGGCGTGTTCGACTCGGTGGCCGGCAAATACGACCTGATGAACGACCTGATGTCGGGCGGCCTGCACCGCGTGTGGAAGGCCTACACGGTGATGGTGGCCAACCTGCAGCCCGGCCAGCGCGTGCTCGACATCGCCGGCGGCACCGGCGACCTGGCCCGGGCGTTTGCCCAGAAGGTCGGGCGCCAGGGCCAGGTGGTGCACACCGACATCAACGAGGCCATGCTGCGCACCGGCCGCGACCGGCTGCTGGACGCCGGCGTGATCATGCCCACCGTGGTGTGCGACGCCGAGAAGCTGCCCTTTCCCGACGGGCACTTCGACGCCGTCAGCGTGGCCTTCGGCCTGCGCAACATGACGCACAAGGACGCCGCCCTGCGCGAGATGGCACGCGTGCTCAAGACCGGCGGCAAGCTGCTGGTGCTGGAGTTCTCGCAGGTCGCCAAGCCGCTGCGCCGCGCCTACGACCTGTACTCCTTCAGGGTGCTGCCGCGGCTGGGCCGGCTGGTGGCGGGCGATGCAGACAGTTACCAATACCTGGCCGAATCGATTCGCATGCACCCCAATCAGGCGGAACTAAAAAACCTGATGAAGTCCAACGGCTTCGGCCACGTGGACTATCACAACCTCACGGCCGGGGTTGTTGCCCTTCACGTGGGCATCAAATGCGGATAGTCTCGACCACCAGTGCATGGACACCGTCATGCATTGGCCCCCTCATTCATACAAGCCAAGGAGATCCTGTCGGATGAAACTGAGTCACATCGCATCGCGTCTCTTCACCCTGCTGCTGGCGGTGGTGCTGGTCGGCGTGTTCACGTTCGATGCCGAGGCGCGACGCCTGGGCGGCGGTAAATCCATGGGCCGCCAGTCCAGCAATGTGACGCAGCGTGAGGCCGCCCGCACCCCGCCCGCCAACCCGGGCAACCAGGCCGGCCAGCAG
>JAEXBL010000068.1 GCA_023394015.1 Pseudomonadota bacterium
GGCGTGCTGCTCATGAACCCGCCCTACGGCGAGCGCATCGCCGCCGCCGGCGTGGCCGGTCGCCCCGCGCGGGGTGGGCGCGAGGCCTTCCAGAGCGGCACCCTGGCGCGCCAGCGTGGCGAAGGCGCCGCCGCGGCAGCGGCCGAAGTCAACGCCGGCGACGAATTCTTTCAGCGCCTGGCCGCGCACTGGAAGAGCCACTACGCCGGCTGGACGGCGTGGCTGCTCACGCCCGACCTCAAGCTGCCCGGGCGCCTGCGCCTGAAGGAATCGCGCCGCGTGCCGCTGTGGAACGGGCCCATCGAATGCCGGCTGTTCCGCTTCGACCTCACGGCGCGCCGCGCCGGCAGCAAGCCAGAAGCGGTTTGAGCATTCGCTTGGCCAGCGCAGACAACTGCGACCGCAGGAGCATCGAGGTGTTGGCCCATGCGGCGCCCGGCGCCTGCCCCGAACTGGTGATCGACACCAACTGCGTGCTCGACCTGTGGGTGTTCCACGACCCGGCCGTCGAGGCCCTGCGCGCGCACCTGACGACGCGCCGCCTGCGCTGGCTGGCCACGCCGCCCATGCGCGACGAATTGGCGCGCGTGCTGGCCTACCCGCGCATCCTGCCGCGGCTGGCGCCGGCCGGCCCCACCGCGGCCGAGGTGCTGGCCGCCTTCGACCGCTGGGCGCTGCTGGTCGATCCGGCGCCGCCCGCGCCCGTGCGCTGCCGCGACCCGGACGACCAGGGCTTCATCGACCTGGCCGTGGCCCACCGCGCCGCCCTGCTCAGCAAGGACGCCCGCGTCACCGGCCTGGCCCGCCGCCTGGCGCCGCTGGGCGTGCAGGTGTTGCGACGCTGGGCGCCGGGTGGCTGAGCGGCGGCTAGACTGGCCTGCACTTGCGCTGAAAGGAGACCACGCATGACCGACCGTGCCGCCGAGTTCAAGCTGACGTATTCGACCATGTTCGATCCGCCGCCCGAGCTGCATGCGCAGTTCGAGCTGGCGCTGCAGGCGTTCCGCCGCGACACCATGGGCCGGGACTGGCCGCAGTGGATCGGCGGGCAGGCGCAGCCGGGCGGTGCGCTGTTCGAAGTGCGTTCGCCGATCGACCAGGACTGGCTGATCGGCCGCTTCGTGCAGGGCAGCGTGCAGGACGTGGACCGGGCCGTGCAGGCTGCGCGGACGGCCTGGCCGGCATGGGCGGCCAAGCCCTGGCCCGAGCGCGTGGCCCTGCTGCGGCGCGCGGCGCGCCTGATCGAGGAGCGGGTGTACGCCATCAGCGCCGCGGTGGCCATGGAGGTGGGCAAGAACCGCATGGAGTCGATCGGCGAGGTGCAGGAGACGGCCGACCTGATCGATTGGTACTGCGACCAGATGGAGGCCCACGACGGCTTTGACCGCCCGCTGGCCGACGACCCGCTGCCGAAGTTTCGCAGCCACAACCGCAGCATCCTGCGCCCGTATGGCGTGTGGGCGGTGATCGCGCCGTTCAACTTTCCGTTTGCGCTGGCCGGCGGGCCGCTGGGGCCGGCGCTCATCGCCGGCAACACGGCGGTGTTCAAGGTCTCGCCCGAGACCTCGCTGTCGGGCTGGCTGCTGCTGGAGTGCCTGCGCGACGCCGGCCTGCCGCCCGGCGTGGTCAACTTCGTGACCGGCGGCGACGACACCGGCCGCGCGCTGGCCCGGCACGACGGGGTGGCGGGCATCACCTTCACCGGCTCGCACGCGGTGGGCATGCAGATCCTGCGGCACACGCTGCAGGGGCGCTATCCCAAGCCCTGCATCGTCGAGATGGGTGGCAAGAACGCCACCATCGTCAGCCGGCATGCCGACATCGAGCGCGCGGCCTGGGGCATTCTGCGCTCGGCCTTCGGCCTGTCGGGGCAAAAGTGCTCGGCTTGCTCGCGCGTATACGTGCAGCAGCCAGTGGCCGAGGCGCTGCGTCAGCGTCTGCTGCAGCTCGCCAGCGAGATCGCCGTGGGCGACCCGACCGAGCAGGCGCACTGGATGGGGCCGGTGATCAGCGCCGCCGCGCGCGAGCGCTACGAGCGCCTGTGCCAGCACCTGCGCCAGGTCGGCCGCATCGATGCCGGCGGCCGGCGCCTGACGGACGGCGCCCTGGCGCGCGGCTTTTTCGTGGCACCCACGGTGGCGCAGGCGCCGCTGCAGGACGCGGCCTGGGTGGATGAGCACTTCCTGCCGGTGGTGCTGGTGGGCGAAGTCGACTCGGTCGATGAGGGCATCCGCCTGGCCAACGCCAGCGACTACGGTCTGACCGCCGGCTTCTATGGCACGCTCGAGGAGGTGGCGCATTTCCAGCGCCACATCGAGGCCGGCGTGACCTATGCCAACCGTCCGCAGGGCGCCACCACCGGCGCCTGGCCCGGCTACCAGCCATTCGGCGGCTGGAAGGGCAGCGGCAGCACCGGCAAGGCCATCGGCTCCTTCTACTACCTGCAGCAGTACCTGCGCGAGCAGTCGCAGACGGTGGTCGAGTAGCCGGTCTGGCAAGCACGAAAAAGCGGACCCGAGGGTCCGCTTCTGGCTGTGGTGCCTGCCCGGCGTCAGAGCGACTTCTTGATCAGCGCCCCGATCTCGCCCACGATGCCGCGGCGGAACAGCAGCACGCAGACGACGAAGATCACGCCCTGCACCACCGTCACCCAGGCGCCCAGCTCGGCCAGGTAGTTCTGCATGGTCACGATGACGGCGGCACCGACGACGGGACCGAAGATCGTGCCCATGCCGCCCAGCAGCGTCATCAGCACCACCTCGCCCGACATGCTCCAGTGCACGTCGGTGAGCGAGGCGAGCTGAAACACCAGCGCCTTGGTGCCGCCGGCCAGGCCGGCCAGCGCGGCCGACAGCACGAAGGCGCGGTGCTTGAACTTGTCGGCGTCGTAGCCCAGCGAGATGGTGCGCGGCTCGTTCTCGCGGATGGCCTTCAACACCTGGCCGAAGGGCGAGTGCACGATGCGGTAGATCAGCAGAAAGCCGGCCAGGAAGACGGCCAGCACGAACACGTACATGGCGTTGGTGCTCGACAGGTCGATCAGGCCCAGGAAGTGCCCGCGCGGCACGGCCTGGATGCCGTCCTCGCCGCCGGTGAAGGGCGCCTGCAGGCTGAAGAAGTACACCATCTGCGCCAGGTCCAGCGTGATCATGGCGAAGTAGATGCCTTGCCGGCGGATGGCCAGCTTGCCGGCCACCCAGCCCAGCGCGGCGGTGCAGAGGGTGGCGAAGCCGATCGCCAGCTCGGGCGTGAAGCCCCAGACCTTGGCCGCGTGCGCCGACGCATACCCGGCGCCGCCCAGGAACATGGCGTGGCCGAACGACAGCAGGCCGCCAAAGCCCAGCAGCAGGTTGAAGGCGCAGGCGAACAGCGCGAAGCACATCACCTTCATCAGGAACACCGGGTACAGGCCCAGGAACGGCGCCACGATGAAGAAGCCGGCCATGAGGGCGAACACGACGAAGTGCGTGCGCTTGTCGTTGCCGGCCGCAGCCACGGTGGGGGCCGGCTCGGCGGCGGGGGAGGAGACTGCAGTTGCCATGGAGTTCACTTCTGCGTGCCGAACAGACCGGCCGGACGGATCAGCAGCACGATCGTCATGATGATGAAGATGACGGTGGTGGAGGCCTCGGGGTAGAACACCTTGGTCAGGCCCTCGACCAGGCCGAGGCCGAAGCCGGTGACGATGGCCCCCATGATGGAGCCCATGCCGCCGATGACGACGACGGCGAACACCACGATGATCAGGTCGGCCCCCATCTGCGGGCTGACCTGGTAGATGGGCGCTGCCATCACGCCGGCCAGCGCGGCCAGGGCCACGCCGAAGCCGTAGGTCAGGGTGATCATGCGCGGCACGTTGATGCCGAAGGCCTGCACCACCTGCGGGTTCTCGGTGGCGGCGCGCAGGTAGCCGCCCAATTTGGTGCGCTCGATGACGAACCAGGTGCCCAGGCAGACCACCAGCGAGGCCACGATGACCCAGCCGCGGTAGTTGGGCAGGAACATGAAGCCCAGGTTCTGCCCGCCTTGGAGTTGCTCGGGAATGGCGTAGGGCAGCCCCGTGGAGCCGAATTCGTTGCGGAACAGGCCCTGGATGATCAGCCCCAGGCCGAAGGTCAGCAGCAGGCCGTAGAGGTGGTCCAGGTTGTACAGGCGCGCCAGCATGGTGCGCTCGATGATCACGCCGGTGGCGCCGACCAAGATCGGCACCAGCAGCAGCGCCCACCAGTAGCCCAGCCCGAGCTTGTTCAGCAGCAGGTAGGCCCCGAAGGCGCCCAGCATGTACTGGGCACCGTGGGTGAAGTTGATGATGTTGAGCAGGCCGAAGATGACGGCCAGCCCGAGCGACAACAGGGCGTAGAACGAACCGTTGATGAGGCCGATGAGCAATTGCCCCATCATGGCCTGGATCGGGATGCCAAAGATTTCCATGCGCGTTTCGTCGTTCTAAGCCAGGTTGTCGCTTGTTGCGGTGCTTACTTGACCAGCGGGCAGTTGCCCTCGCCGATGGGGCGGAACGCCTTGTCGGCCGGGATGGTGGAGACGACCTTGTAGTAGTCGTACGGGCCCTTGGACTCGCTGGGCTTCTTCACCTCGAACAGGTAGGCCCGGTGGATCTTGCGGCCATCGGCGCGCACCTGGCCCTTGCCGAACAGCGGGTCGTCGGTGGGCAGCTCCTTCATCTTGGCCACCACCTTGGTGCCGTCGTCGGTCTTGGCGGCCTCGACGGCCTTCAGGTAGTGCAGCACGCCGGCATACACGCCCGCATGGTCGGACGAGGGGTACTTGCCACCGTGCTGCGCGGCGAAGCGCTTGCTCCAGGCGCGGGTGCCGTCGTTCAGGTCCCAGTAGAAGGTCTCGGTCAGCATCAGGCCCTGGGCGTTGTTCAGGCCCAGGCCGTGCACGTCGGGCAGGAACACCAGCAGGCCGGCCAGGTTCTGGCCGCCCTTGACGATGCCGAACTCGGCCGCCTGCTTGACCGAGTTGATGAAGTCGCCGCCGGCGTTGGCCAGGGCCACGATCTTGGCCTTGGAGGCCTGCGCCTGCAGCAGGAAGGACGAGAAGTCCTGCGTGGACAGCGGCACCTTCACGCCGCCCACGACCTTGCCGCCGGCGGCCTTGACCACCTCGGCGTTGTCGCGCTCCAGCGCGTGGCCGAAGGCGTAGTCGGCGGTGAGGAAGAACCAGCTGTCACCACCGCTCTTGACCACCGCGCTGCCGGTGCCGTGCGCCAGCATCCAGGTGTCGTACAGCCAGTGCACGGTGTTGGGCGAGCAGTCCTTGCCGGTCAGATCGGACGTGGCGGCGCCGGTGTTGACGAAGGCCTTGCCCTTTTCCTTGGTGATCTGGTGGATCGCCAGGGCCACCGACGAGGTCGGCACGTCGGCGATCATGTCGACGCCGTCCGAGTCGTACCACTTGCGGGCGATGCTGGCGCCCACGTCGGCCTTGTTCTGGTGGTCGGCGGACACCACCTCCACCTTAAGCCCGGACTTGGAGGTCTTCAGGAAGTCCTCCACGGCCATCTTGGCGGCCACCACCGAGCCGGGGCCGCCGATGTCGGCGTACACGCCCGACATGTCGTTCATCACGCCGATCTTGACCACGTCGCCCGAGATCTGGGCGTTGGCGAAGCCGGCGCCGGCCAGGCCGATGCCGGCGATCAGGGCGCTGAGCAGTTTGCGTTTCATCGAGTTGTCTCCTTCATGTAATGGACGGTCAAACAAAAGAATGGACAGGGAAATTGAAATGAACGGATCGGGAGCCCCGGGTCAGACGCCCAGGTACTCCTGCAGCATGTGCATGTTGTCCTGCAACTCGGCTGCGGTGAACTCGCGCACGATCAGGCCGCGCTCCATGATGTAGAAGCGGTCGGCCAGCGGGGCGGCGAAGCGGAAGTTCTGCTCCACCATCAGCACCGTGAAGCCGCGCGTGCGCAGCTCGCGGATCATGCGCGCCAGCGCCTGCACGATGACGGGCGCCAGGCCTTCGGAGATTTCGTCCAGCAGCAGCGTCTTGGCGCCGGTGCGCAGGATGCGCGCCACCGCCAGCATTTGCTGCTCGCCGCCCGACAGGCGCCCGCCCGGGCTGTTCTTGCGCGCCTTCAGGTTGGGGAACATGTCGTAGATCTCTTCCACGCTCATGCCGCCTTCCGCCACCTTGGGCGGCAGCATCAGGTTTTCCTGGCAGGTCAGCGAGGTCATGATGGCGCGCTCTTCGGGGCAGTAGCCCACGCCCAGGCGGGCGATCTGGTGCGGCGCCATGCGGATGGTCTCGACGCCGTTGATCTGGATCGAGCCGGTGCGCTTGCCCACCAGGCCCATGATGCCGCGCAGCGTGGTGGTGCGGCCGGCGCCGTTGCGGCCCAGCAGCGACACCACCTCGCCCGGCTGCACCACGATGTTGACGCCGTGCAGGATGTGCGACTCGCCGTACCAAGTGTGGACGTCCTTGATCAGGATGGCGGGGGTTGTGGATGCGGTGCTCATGATCAATGCGCCCCCTGGAGAACTTCGTCGGCGCTGCCCATGTAGGCCTCCAGCACCTGCGGGTCCTTGGAGACTTCGGCGTACGGCCCTTCGGCGATCACCTGGCCGAACTGCAGCACGGTGATCTGGTCGGCAATGGTGCCGACCACGCCCATGTTGTGCTCCACCATCAGCACGGTGCGGTTGGCGGCCACCTTCTTGATCAGCTGGGTGACCATCTCCACGTCCTCGCTGCCCATGCCTTGCGTGGGTTCGTCCAGCAGCATCAGCTTGGGGTCCATGGCCAGGGTGGTGGCGATCTCCAGGGCGCGCTTGCGGCCGTAGGGCAGCTCGGCGGCCTTCAGCTGCGCGAACTCGCCCAGGCCGACAAAGCCCAGCAGCTCCATGCAGCGGGCGTTGAGCTGGTCCAGCGTGCGCTCCGAGCGCCAGAAGTTGAAGGCCGTGCCCAGCTGCTGCTGCAGCGCCACGCGCACGTTCTCCAGCACGCTCATGTTGGGGAAGGTGGAGGAGATCTGGAACGAGCGCACCACGCCGCGGCGTGCGATGTCGGCCGGCTTCTCGCGCGTGATGTCCTGCCCGTCGAACAGGATCTGCCCGCGCGTGGGGTCGAGAAACTTGGTCAGCAGGTTGAAGCAGGTGGTCTTGCCGGCGCCGTTGGGGCCGATCAGCGCGTGGATGGTGCCGCGACGCACCTTGAGGTTGACGTCGTTGACGGCGACGAAGCCCTTGAACTCCTTGGTGAGTCCCTGCGTTTCCAGAATGTAATCCGAGCTCATGCGGCGCGTCGTGCCCTCAAGACTGTGAAAAAACCGGCAAATTATGGTTGACGCACTGCAGCATCCAATTAGGGGTTTTTACCCGACGTGGGGTCATTTCGGGGCTTTGGCCCTGATCAGGATCAATGTTTCGCTAACGGCGTTCACATGCCGATCGTACGACAGGCGAATCCCTTAAGAGAAAAGTTCTGGTGCGCATGGCGCCGGCCCCGACAACCCTGGCATCTCGCACCGCGCCGCTTGGGCGGCGTGTTGGGGCACGGCGGCTTCATCGCTGTCGCCGCCCCGGGGGATGGCGGTGAAAGTGCTGAAGGTCAAGCTGTGGCAGGCGCAGTTAGCTATGAATATTGAAGTGATCGGGTGCCGCCAAGTCAGGGACTTCCCTCTTGCCCGGCGCCGCGCCGCTTGCATACTGGTCCGCCTCTCAACCCAAGAAGAAGGCCAACCCCATGAATCTCCGTCCCCTCACGCTGGCCGCGCTGGCCCTGTGCTGCGCGCTGCCGCTGCACGCCAAGACCTTCAAGTGGGCCAGCGCCAGCGACATCCCCACGCTGGACATCCACTCGCAGAACAACGCGCTGGGCAACGGCGTGCACGCCGCCATCTACGAGTCGCTGGTCTACTACAACAGCAAGAGCTTCAAGATCGAGCCGATGCTGGCCACGGCCTGGAAGCAGGTCAGCCCGACGCAGATGCAGTTCACGCTGCGCCAAGGCGTGAAGTTCAGCGACGGCAGCGCGCTCACGGCCGAGGACGTGAAGTATTCGCTTGAGCGCGCCATGGCCAAGACCTCGAACTACAACGTCTACACCCAGGGCATCGACAAGGTGGTGGTGGCCGCGCCCGACACCATCGACGTGTTCACCAAGTCGCCCAACCCGGTGCTGCTGAACCAGCTGACCGAGCTGCGCATCATGAGCCGCGCCTGGGCCGATAAGCACAAGTCGCTGGAGCCCAAGGACATCAAGACCAAGGACGAGAGCTACGCCCACCGCAACGCCATGGGCACCGGCCCCTTCATGGTCAAGGAGTGGCAGCCCGACCAGCGGCTGGTGCTGGTCGACAACCCCAACTGGTGGGGCCACGCTGCCAAGGCCAAGCCGGGCAACGTGACCGAGATCGTCTATACCCCGATCAAGTCCGAGGCCACGCGCATGGCCGCGCTGCTGTCGGGCGAGGTCGATCTGGTGCTGGACCCCACGCCGCAGGACCTGCAGCGGGTGCAGAACAACAAGGCGCTGAAGGTGGTGACCGGCCCAGAGAACCGCACCATCTTCTTCGGCATGGACCAGCACCGCGACGAGCTGCCCGGCTCCAACGTCAAGGGCAAGAACCCGCTGAAGGACCAGCGCGTGCGCCAGGCGCTGTACCAGGCGATCGACATCAACGCCATCCACAAGGTGGTGATGCGCGGCCTGAGCCAGAACACCGGCACCCTGATCGCGCCGCAGGTCAACGGCTGGACCAAGCGCGCCGACCAGCGCTACCCGTTCGACGTGGCGGCGGCGCAGAAGCTGCTGGCCGACGCCGGCTACAAGGACGGCTTCGAGGTCGACTTTGCCTGCCCCAACAACCGCTACATCGCCGACGAGCGCATCTGCCAGGCGGTGACGGCGATGTGGGCCAAGGTCGGTGTCAAGGCCAAGCTGCGCACGCTGCCGCTGGTGACCTACTTCCCGATGATCCAGCGCCACGAGGCCAGCATCTACATGCTGGGCTGGGGCGTGCCCACCTTCGACGCGCTCTACAGCCTCCAGTCGCTGGTGCGCAGCGTCGGCGCGGGCGGCGACGGCAACTACAACGTGGGCCGCTATTCCAACCCGCAGATCGACGCGCTGATCGAGCGCATCAAGGTCGAGACCGACCACAAGAGTCGCAACGAGCTGATCGAGAAGGCGCTGATCCTGGAGCACGAGGACGTGTCGCACCTGCCGCTGCACAACCAGGTCATCCCCTGGGCCATGAAGAACAACATCGACGTGGTGCACCGCGCCGACAACCGGCTGGACTGGCGGCTGATCTCGGTGAAGTGATCGTAGTATGAGGCGCTGGCCGGGCCGTCAACCCGGCAGCGCCTGCAGCAGTCGGCCCAGCGCATGCGCCACCGTCTGCGCGCGCACCGCGGCGCGGTCGCCGTCGAAGCGCCGGCACTCGGTGCGCAACTGCCCGGCCACGCCCCAGCCGAACCACACCGTGCCCACCGGCTTGTCGGCGCTGCCGCCGGCCGGCCCGGCGATGCCGGTGACGGCCAGGCTGAGCTGGGCCGGCGAGCGCGCCAGCGCGCCTTCGGCCATCGCGCGCGCCACCGGCTCGCTGCCGGCGCCGTGCGCGGCGCTCAGCGCGGGCGGCACGCCCAGCAGCGCGGTCTTGGCGGCGTTGCTGTAGGTTACGAAGCCGCGCTCGAACCAGTCGCTGGAACCGGCCAGCTCGGTGCAGGCGGCGGCGATCAGCCCGCCGGTGCAGCTCTCGGCCGTCGCCAGCATCCAGCCGCGCGCGCGCAGGGCCTGCGCCAGCTTCTCCACGGTTTCGGCCACTGGCGCCCACTCATCGGGCGCGGGCAGCTCTCCATTCGATAGCATTCAAGTTCTACCAGGCGCGCCACAGCGCCATCACCATCAGCGTGCAAAACGCGGCCACCAGGTCGTCCAGCAGGATGCCGAAGCCGCCGCGCCAGCCGCGCGCGCCGTGCAGCAGGCGGTCGGCCCAGCCGACCGGGCCGGGCTTGGCGGCGTCGAAGAAGCGGAACAGGGCAAAGGCCACCAGCTGCACCCCAAAGCCCGCCGGCGTGACCAGCCACAGCACAATCCAGAAGGCCAGCACCTCGTCGACCACGATGGCGCCGGGGTCGGCCGTGCGAAGGTGGCGCGCCGTCACCGTCGATGCCCACCAGGCGAGCGGCAGGCCGAGCGCGATCACCAGGCCCTGCGTGGCCGGCGCCAGCTCGGCCAGCAGCAGCGCCCACACCAGCCAGGCCCACAGCGTGCCCACGGTGCCGGCGGCCAGCGGCGACAGGCCAGCGCCGAAGGCCAGCGCGATCATGTGTGCCGGGTGGGCGCGCAGAAAGCGCGCCGTGGGCCGCACCGTGCCGACGGGCGGCGGGTCGCTGGCCCGCGCCAGCGCAGCGGGGCGCACC
>JAEXBL010000013.1 GCA_023394015.1 Pseudomonadota bacterium
GTGACCCAGGCCTGGCGCCAGCCCGGCTCGAACATCAAGCCGTTCATCTACGCCGCCTCGCTGGAGCGCGGCCTGACGCCGGGCACGCAGATTTCGGACCAGCCGTTCGAGCTGACGGCGGCGCAGACCGGCTCCAAGGCCTGGAATCCGAAGAACTACGGCAACCAGTACGAACCCATGCTGACGCTGCGCCAGGGCCTGTACAAGTCCAAGAACATGGTGTCCATCCGCATTCTGCAGGCCATCGGCCCGCAGTACGGCCAGGAATACCTGACCCGCTTCGGCTTTGACAAGGCGCGCCAGCCGGCCGTGCTGCCCCTGGCGCTGGGTGCAGGTTCGGTCACCCCGCTGCAGATGGCGGGCGCCTACTCGGTCTTCGCCAACGGCGGCTTCCGTGTCACGCCCTTCCTGATCGACCACGTCACCGACAGCAGCGGCAAGGTGCTCATGCAGGCCCGCCCGGTCATCGCCGGCGACGAGGCTGCGCGCGCCATCGACCCTCGCACCGCCTGGCTGATGGACGACATGCTGCGCGGCGTGGCCACCAGCGGCACCGCCGCCCGGGCCCGTGCCACCCTCAAGCGCAATGACCTGGCTGGCAAGACCGGCACCACCAACGACTCCTATGACGCCTGGTTCTCGGGCTACAACCCCGACCTGGTGGCCACGGCCTGGCTCGGCTTTGACCAGCCGCGCTCGCTGGGCGCACGCGAAACCGGCGGCGGGCTGGCCCTGCCGATCTGGCTGGATTACATGCAGGATGTCCTCAAGGGCACGCCGGAAATCAAGCAGCGCCCCCGTCCCGAGGGCCTGCTGGCCGAAAACGGCGATTTCTTCTTCGCAGAGTTCCCGCCGGGGCAGTCGGTGGCCCGTCTGGGCTTGCCGCAACCGGGCGAAGACGCCCTGGGCGATTTCCTGAATGGCCTGGGCGGGCAGGCGGCCCAACCCAAGCTGCGGGTCGCGCCCGGCGTCGGTGGCCAGGCACAACCCTGGAACCAGGACCTGATGTTCTGATTCCAGTCACGGCGGCCCTGCTGGGCCGCCGTTTTTGCATCAAACGCGTACCGTCAGCGGCACGCCGGTCGTGGCCGAACAGATCTGCGACAGCGCATCGGCCAGATTAGGGCCGCCACGCGTGTCCAGCCACTGCTGGCCGTCGTAACGGTAGTGAAAGCCGCCGCTGCGCGCGGCCACCCACAGCTCCTGCATGGCGGCCTGGCTGTTGATGACCATCTGGCTGTGATCTTCAAAGATCAGTGTCAGGACATTGCCGCTGCGGCTGGTTTCGATATCCACGTCATGGGTGGCCATCCAATCGTCGGCTTGGCGTTCGATACTGTCGAGCACCTGTTCGGTCAACGCAAGAAATTCGGTTTCAGTCATAATCCATACCTGCAACGATTACGGAGTTACCAGTGTCCCTTATGGCCATAAGCCGCAGGATTCTTCGCATTGTAGCCACGCTTTCAGTCTTTGGTCTGATCTCAGCCTGTGGCTACAAAGGGCCGCTTTATATGCCGCCCAGCCAAGACTCGGACCGCTCCAGCGCGACGCCCGCTCATCCGAAGGCACAGGATGAACGGCCCCGAATCCCCTCGAATCCGACGCTGCCATGACCTCGACTGTTTCCCTGCCTCAGCTGGCAGGACACCCTCATTTCCATTACCAGAACGGCGTGCTGCACGCCGAGGGCGTCGCGCTCGATACGCTCGCCCGCGACCTCGGCACGCCGCTGTATGTCTATTCGCGCGCCGCGCTGCAGGCCGCCTACGACAACTATCGCCAGGCCATCGGCGAACGCCCGGTGCTGGTGTGCTTCGGCATGAAGGCCAACTCCAATCTGGCGGTGCTCAAGGAATTCGCCCGCATGGGCGCGGGCTTCGACATCGTCTCCGGCGGCGAACTCAAGCGGGTGCTGGCCGTCGGCGGCGATCCGGCCAAGGTGGTGTTTTCCGGTGTTGGCAAACAAGAATGGGAGATGCGCGACGCCCTGCAGGCGGGCGTGAAATGCTTCAACGTCGAATCCACCGCCGAGCTGCGCCGCCTGTCGCGCGTGGCCCAGGCCACTGGCCTGCAGGCGCGCGTGTCGCTGCGCGTGAACCCCGACGTCGCCGCCCACACCCACCCTTACATCTCCACCGGGCTGAAGGAAAACAAGTTCGGCATCGCCATCGAAGAAGCGCTGCAGGCCTATGAGCTGGCCGCCTCGCTGCCGGGCCTGAAGATCGTCGGCGTGGATTGTCACATCGGCTCGCAACTGACCGACATCAGCCCGTATTTCGACGCCCTGGACAAACTGATCGACCTGATCGAACGCCTGGCCCAGGCTGGCATCACGATCGAGCACCTGGATCTGGGCGGCGGCCTGGGCATCCGCTACACGGATGAGGTCCCGCCCTCGCCCAAGGCCCTGCTGGACGGCGTCTTCGAGCGCCTGAAGGCCCGTGGCCACGGCCACCTGCACCTGGTGCTGGAGCCGGGTCGCTCGCTGGTGGGCAACGCCGGCGTGCTGCTGACCACGGTGCAATTCCTCAAGCACAACGACGCGCGCAACTTCGCCATCGTCGATGCCGCCATGAACGATCTGCTGCGTCCCACGCTGTACCAGGCCTACCACGGCGTGGCGCCGGTGGTGCCGCGCCAGGACTGCCCGGCCCAGATCTATGACGTGGTCGGCCCGGTGTGCGAAAGCGGCGACTGGCTCGCCAAAGAACGCAGCCTGGCGCTTGCCGAAGACGACGTACTGGCGGTCGAATCGGCCGGTGCCTATGGCATGGTCATGGCCGGCAACTACAACACGCGCCCGCGTGCGGCCGAAGTCATGGTCGATGGCAGCCGCTTTCACATCGTGCGCCAGCGCGAAACCCTGGACGACCTGCTGCGCGGCGAATCCACCCTGCCCTGAAAAAGCC
>JAEXBL010000102.1 GCA_023394015.1 Pseudomonadota bacterium
GTTTCTGGCTGTTTCTTTTTTGCGTCCTCTGCGTTCGGTTTTCTGGGTTGTTTATTCAGCCCACAAACCCCAGCGCCGCACTGATCGCATCCGCCTCCTGCCGCACGCGGGTGGCGATGCGGCTGTCCGGCGCGGCATCGAAACCGCCCGAGGCGCCGAGCGCCGTCAGCACCGCCGCCACCTGGCCGTCGTGGC
The DNA here is from genome assembly GCA_023394015.1 of Pseudomonadota bacterium. GTDB lineage: Bacteria > Pseudomonadota > Gammaproteobacteria > Burkholderiales > Burkholderiaceae_C > Ottowia. The sequence goes on from JAEXBL010000102.1 coordinate 196, forward strand.
GGCGGATCGGCGCGGCCACGGCGCTGATGCCGGCTGACAGCAGGCCTTCGACCGAGGCCGAGCCCCGCTGGCGCACCTGGGTGCGCAGGGCGCCCACCGGGTCCCGGCCCTTGAGCTGTGCGCGCTGCGCCGGCGTGGCGCCGGTCCAGTCGCGGCGGGCCTGCTGGTCGATCTCCTCGCCTTCCGACCAGGCCAGAAACACCTGCCCGGTGGCCGACCACAGCAGCGGCAGCACCGAGCCGGCGCGCACGTTCACCACCACCGGCAGCGCCGGCTCCTCGATGCGCAGGATGGTCGGGCCGTGGTTGCCCATCACGGCGATGAAGCAGGTCACGCCCAGCTCGGCCCGCAGGCGCGCCAGCGCCGGCTCGCCGGCGCGGATGGGGTCGCACTGGCGCAGCGCGGCCAGCCCGATGTGGACGGCCTCCTGGCCCAGAAAGTAGCGCTGCGTGAGCGGCTCCTGCGCCACCAGCCCCTGCTCGACCAGGCTGGCCATGTAGCGGTGCACCTTGGCCGTGCTTTCCTCCACGTCTTGCGCCACGGCCGTCAGGCTGGCCGCGCCGCCCAGGCGCGCCAGGCTTTTCAGGATGCCCATGCCCATCTCGGCCGACTGCACGCGGCGGCGGCGGGGTTCGGCGGGTGGGGTGGTGGCGCGGCGTTTCGGGGTGCTCATGGTGCCAAGCGTATCGGTAGAAATCCGGAGAAGCGATTGCGCAATGGGAAGTAGTATTACGCGCTTTGATGCAGCTCAAGCTTTTCTCGCCATGAAGTCCTTGTTTTCCGCCGCCCTCGTGGCCCTGCCGCTGGCACTGGGCGTTTCCACTGCCGTTGCCCAGGCCTATCCGTCCAAGTCGATCCGCTGGCTGGTGCCGTATCCGGCCGGCGGCGGCTCGGACTTTCTGGCGCGCACCATCGGCCAGGCCTTGTCCACCCAGATCGGGCAGCCGGTGGTGGTCGACAACAAGCCCGGCGGCAACACCGCCATCGCCGCCGCCGAGGTGGCGCGCGCCCCGGCCGACGGCTACACCGTGCTGTCGGCCGACAACGGCACCATGGTGTTCAACAGCGCGCTCTACAGCAAGCTCAGCTACAGCCCCGAGAAGGACCTGGCGCCCGTCACCCTGATGGGCCGTTTTCCGATGATCCTGGTGGTCGGTCCCAACTCGGACGCCAAGGACGCCAGGGACTTCGTCGCCCAGGCCAAGGCCGCGCCGGGCAAGCTGAACTACGGCTCGGCCGGTGCCGGCAGCCCGCACCACCTGGCCATGGAACTGCTCAAGACCCAGGCCGGCCTGGACATGGCCCACATTCCCTACCGCGGCGCGGCGCCGGCGCTGGGCGACTTGGCGGGCGGGCAGATTCCGGCCATGATGGTCGATCTTGCCGCGGGCGCGGGCTTCATCAAGTCCGGCAAGGTGCGCGCGCTGGCCGTGGCGCACGACCAGCGCCTGCCGCAGCTGCCCGAGGTGCCCACCTTTGCCGAGCTGGGCTTCAAGGGCGTCGAGGCCGCCGCCCTGGTGGGCCTGGTGGCGCCCGCCGGCCTGCCCGAGGACGTGAAGGCCACGCTGCAAAAGCAGGTGGCCGCCGCCATCCAGCAGCCGCAGGTCAAGCAGAAGCTGGTCGAGTTCGGCGTCGAGCCGGTGGGCAGCAGCGCGGCCGACTACGCGGCGCTGCTGAAGTCGGAAACCGTGCGCTGGCACCAGCTGATCAAGGACCTGAGGATCACGCTGGACTGAGCTGACCGCCGCGATTCAAGCAACCAGGCGGCCCATGGGCCGCCTTTTTCTTGCGTTCTGCCCAGGCGTGTCAGGCGCCGCCGTACACCCAGCGCCGCGACCAGGGCAGGGTGCCGGCCGGCTGCCCGGCGCGGTGGCACAGCACCTGGAACAGCGACAGCTCGTCGTGCTCGAAGGCCCACTGGCTGCCCACCAGGTACATGCGCCAGATGCGCCAGGTTTTTTCGGGCACCAGCGTTTTCAGGCGCTCGGTGCGGGCCTCGAAGGCCTCGCTCCAGCACTGCAGGGTGCGCGCGTAGTGGCGGCGCAGGTTCTCGATGTCGAAGGCCTCCAGCCCGCCTTCCTGCAGCGCGGTCAGCACGGTGCCGATGTGCGGCAGCTCGCCGTCGGGGAACACGTAGCGCGCGACGAAGCGGCCGCCGCCATGGCTGGTTTCGCCGTTCTGCGGGTCGGTGGAGGTGATGCCGTGGTTCAGCGCCCAGCCGCCCGGCGCCAGCAGCGCGCGGATGGTGCGGAAGTAGGGCGCCAGGTTCTTCAGCCCCACGTGCTCGAACATGCCGACGCTGCTGATGCGGTCGAACGGGCCCTGTACGTCGCGGTAGTCCTGCAGCCGGATGTCGATGCGGTCGGCCAGCCCGGCGGCGCGCACGCGGGCCGTGGCCTCGTCGAACTGGTTCCGCGACAGCGTGATGCCGACGCAGCGCGCGCCGAAGGCCTGCGCCGCGCGCAGCACCAGCGCGCCCCAGCCGCAGCCGATGTCCAGCAGCGTCTGGCCCGGCGCAAGGCGCAGCTTGGTCAGGATGTGGTCGATCTTCTTCGTCTGCGCGGCGGCCAGCGGCTCGTCGCCGTGCTCGAAGTAGGCGCAGGAATACACCATCGCCGGGTCCAGCCATTCGGCGTAGAAGGCATTGGAGACGTCGTAGTGGTACTGCACGGCGGCGCGGTCCTGGTCGCGGGTGTGGCTGCGGGCGTCGGCCACGCGGTGGGCGATGCGGCGCACCCAGCCGGGCCGGACCTCGGCGCTGGCGCCGGCCACGGCCAGGCGGTGCGCCATGTCCATGATGTCGTGCGGCGTGCCGTCCACGTCGATGTGGCCTTCGACGTAGGCGCGGCCCAGGGTGTCGAGCGAGGGGCTGAGCAGCGCTGCCGCGCCGCTGGCGTCGCGCACGTCCACGATGACGCGCGGGGTGTCGAAATGCCCCAGCCGCAGCCCGCTGCCGCCGGCCCAGCGCACCAGCAGCGGCAGGGCCAGGCGCTGGCGCAGGCGCTCGGCCCAGGGCGAGAGGGCGGCATCGAAGGCCGCGGTGGAGGACAATCGCATCGCTGGCGGCTCCTTGGCAGGCGGTGCGACAGCGCCGGATGGGCTGCCGTGGCGGCCCCGCCAGATTCCGGGGGTTGAGGCGCAAGATGTACCACATAGGCA
>JAEXBL010000169.1 GCA_023394015.1 Pseudomonadota bacterium
GCCCAGGTCGAGCCGGGCCGGAAAGCCCGGGCGCTGCGGCGGCGCGGCCATCAGCCCGGTCCCCCGCCCAGCATGTGCTTGAGGCCCTGCGACCAGTAGCCCAGCGCGTCGCGGTCGGTCAGATCGACCTTCAGCGGCGAGATGGCGATGTGCCCCGCCGCCGTGGCGTGGAAGTCGGTGCCCTCGGCGGCATCGGCCGCGGCGCCGGCACCGCCGATCCAGTACATGGTGTCGCCGTGCGGGCTGGCCATGGTGATGACCTTCTCGGCCGCGTGGCGCCGGCCCAGGCGGCACACCTTGGGCGGCTTGATCTGTGCCAGCGGCAGGTTGGGAATATTGACGTTCAGCAGCCAGGGCTGGCCGCCCTCCAGCTGGTGCCGGCCGATGCGCAGCACCAGGTCGGCAGCGGCGGCGGCGGCATCGTCGATATGGGCCCAGCCCTTATCGATCTGCGAGAACGCGATCGCCGGGATGCCGAACAGGTAGCCCTCCATCGCCGCGCCCACGGTGCCGCTGTAGATGGTGTCGTCGCCCATGTTGGCGCCGTTGTTGATGCCCGAGACCACCAGGTCGGGCCGGTAGTCGAGCAGGCCCGTCAGCGCGATGTGCACGCAGTCGGCCGGCGTGCCGTTGACGTAGCGAAAGCCGTTGGCCGCCTCGTAGACGTAGAGCGGCGCACGCAGCGTCAGCGCGTTGGACTTGGCGCTGTTGTTGTGCTCGGGCGCCACCACCTCCACCTGCACGCCGGGCAGCGCCGCCAGCGCCTCGTGAAAGGCCACGATGCCGGTGGCCTGGTAGCCGTCGTCATTGCAAAGCAGGATCTTCATAAGGGCAGGCGCGCGCAGATGCAACCGATTGTAGGCGCGGGTTCGAGCCCGGCCACCGGCGCCGCGCCGTCGCCGCTGAGACACGGCGCCGCCGGTCCCCGCTTCTATCATGCGGCGTTCATGCGCGGCCCGGCCGCGCCGCCTCACCGATCACCCAAGGAGACCTGATTCATGCACGCCTGGCTTTGCGAAAACCCCGTCGGCGTAGACGCCCTGACCTGGAAGGAACTGCCCACGCCGCAACCGGGCAAGGGCCAGGTGCTGATCCGCATCCAGGCCGCCAGCCTGAACTTTCCCGACCTGCTGATCGTGCAGAACAAGTACCAGATCAAGCCCGAACTGCCCTTCGTGCCCGGCTCCGAATACGCGGGCGTGGTCGAGGCCGTGGGCGAAGGCGTGACCCATCTGCAGGTCGGCCAGGCCGTGGCCTGCCTGTCGGGCACCGGCGGCTTTGCCACCCACACGCTGGCGCCGGCCAAGCTGTGCATGCCGCTGCCGCCGGGCTTTCCGCCCGCCGACGCGGCCGCTTTCATCATGATCTACGCCACCAGCCACCACGCGCTGCTGGACCGCGGCCAGCTCAAGGCCGGCGAGACGGTGCTGGTGCTGGGCGCCGCCGGCGGCGTGGGCATGTCGGCGATCCAGATCGCCAAGCAGGCCGGCGCGCGCGTCATCGCCGCCGCCTCCACCGACGAAAAATGTGCCTTCTGCAAGGAGCTGGGCGCCGACGACACCATCAACTACCAGACCGAGGACCTGCGCGAACGCCTGAAGGCGCTGACCGATGGAAAAGGCCCCGACGTGATCTACGACCCGGTGGGCGGCGACTTCACCGAGCAGGCCTTCCGCTCGATTGCCTGGCGCGGCCGGCACCTGGTGGTGGGCTTTGCGGCGGGCGAGATCCCGGCCATCAAGATCAACCTGGCGCTGGTCAAGGGCGCCAGCATCGTTGGCGTGTTCTGGGGCGACTTCGCGCGCCGCGAGCCGCAGGCCAACGCCGCCATGATGCAGGAGCTGGCCGGCTGGTACGCCCAGGGCAAGATCAAGCCCGTGATCGACCGGCAGATGCCCATGAGCGAGCTGAAGGCCGCCTACGCGCGCATGAACAGCCGCGCCGTCAAGGGCAAGCTGGTGCTGGTGAACGACTGAAGCGCTCAATGACCGGCGCTGGCGCGCCATGACAAATGACGAAGGCACCGCGCCTGACGATGGCCTTTGTCATTGGGCATGCGCTCGGCAGAGCACGGTCATTCGTCATGTGTGGCGAGCGCAGCAGGGGCACCCAGCAGCATGAATAGCTGAAATGACCCGGGGCCGGGAAGCGCCCTCAGCCGCGCTCGCGCCGCTCGCGGGCGCGGCGCTGCTGGCGCGTTTCCCTGGCCCGGGCCTCGGCCAGGTCCCTCGCGCGGCGCTTGTCGCGCCAGCGGCGCGACAGCCAGCGGCCGAGCAGAAAGCTGCCCACGGCGGTGAGCGTCATCACGAAGACGCCGATGAAGGACAGATCGAGCGGCATGCTCACTCCACCCGCACGATGCCGCTGGGCTTGAAGCCCAGGTCGGCCGCCCGGCCCTTGCGCGCGCGGCCGGCGCGGGCGTTGTTCAGGCTGCGGATCTCCAGTTGCTCTTCGCGCGGCTTGCCGCCGCGGCCCAGGCCGAACAGGCGCACGCTGCGCGTGTAGGCGGCGGCGCCGGCCAGCGCGTCCTTGGGCTCCAGGTCGATCAGGGTCAGGCCGCGGCCGCCCTTTTCCATCAGCTTGAGCTCGCCGATCTCGAAGGTCAGGATGCGCCCGCCTCTGGAGGCGCAGGCCACGTGCGTGGCGGCTGCCAGCGGCACTGCGCCCGACGCTTGCCCGGCGGGCGCCGCAGCCGGCTTCTGCTCGGATGCACCCAGCGCCACCACCGAAGGCCGGCAGACCTGCTCGCCGGGGCCCACGCTGATGAAGGCCTTGCCGCCGCGCTGGCGGCTCAACATGTGCTCGACGCGCGCCAGAAAGCCGTAGCCGCCCGAGCTGGACAGCAGCAGCGTGGCGGCCTCCGGCCCGGCAAAGTAGTGCAGCGGCTGCGTGCCAGCATCTAGGTCGATCAGCGTGGTGATGGGCTGGCCGTCGCCGCGCGCGCCGGGCAGGTTGGCCACCGGCACGGTGTAGACGCGCCCGTTGCTGCCGAACACCAGCAGGTGCTCGACGGTGCGGCACTCGAAGGTGCCGTACAGCCCGTCGCCGGCCTTGAAGGCGAACGCCGCCGCATCGTGCCCGTGGCCCTGGCGCGCGCGCACCCAGCCTTTCTCGCTGACCACCACGGTCACCGGCTCGTCGATCACGCGCACCTCGGCCACGGCGCGCTTGTCGGCCTGGATCAGCGTGCGGCGCGCGTCGGCGAACTGCTTGGCATCCTGTTCGATCTCCTTGACCATCAGCCGGCGCAGGCTGGCCGGGCTGCCCAGGATGTCTTCCAGGCTGCCCTGCTGCTGGCGCAGCTCGGCCAGCTCCTGCTCGATCTTGATCGCCTCCAGCCGCGCCAGTTGGCGCAGGCGGATGTCGAGGATGTCGTCGGCCTGCCGCTCCGTCAGATGAAAGCGCGCGATCAGCGCCGCCTTGGGCTCGTCACTTTCGCGAATGATGGCGATCACCTCGTCGATGTTCAGCAGCACCAGTTGCCGGCCTTCGAGGATGTGGATGCGGTCCAGCACCTTTTGCAGCCGGTGCTGGCTGCGCCGCGTGACGGTGGTCTGGCGGAACTCGATCCACTCGCTGAGCATCTGCCGCAGCGACTTCTGCACCGGCCGGCCGTCCAGGCCGACGCTGGTCAGGTTGATCGACGCCGACGTCTCCAGGCTGGTGTGCGCCAGCAAGGTGTGGATCAGCTCATCCTGGCCGATGGTGCGGCTCTTGGGCTCGAACACGATGCGCACCGGCGCGTCCTTGCTGGACTCGTCGCGCACCTCGTCCAGCACCGCCAGCACCGTGGCCTTGAGCTGGTTCTGCTCCTGCGTCAGCGCCTTCTTGCCGGTCTTGACCTTGGGGTTGGTGAGGTCCTCGATCTCTTCCAGCACCTTCTGCGCGCTGGTGCCGGGCGGCAGCTCGGTCACCACCAGTTGCCACTGGCCGCGCGCCAGGTCCTCGATCTTCCAGCGCGCGCGCACCTTCAGACTGCCGCGGCCGCTCTGGTAGGCGTCGGCGATGTCGGCGGCGGAGCTGATGATCTGGCCGCCGCCGGGGTAGTCCGGGCCGGGCATCAGCGCCAACAGCTCCTCGTCGCTCAGCTTGGGATTCTTCACCAGCGCCACGCAGGCGTCGGCCACCTCGCGCAGGTTGTGGCTGGGGATCTCGGTCGCCAGACCGACGGCGATGCCGCTGGCGCCGTTGAGCAGCGCGAACGGCAGGCGCGCCGGCAACTGGCGCGGCTCCTGCTCGCGGCCGTCGTAGTTGGGCTGGAAGTCGACCGTGCCCTCGTCGATCTCGTCGAGCAGCAGGCGCGTGATCTTGGACAGCCGCGCCTCGGTGTAGCGCATGGCGGCGGCGCCGTCGCCGTCGCGACTGCCGAAGTTGCCCTGGCCGTCGATCAGCGGGTAGCGCTGGGAAAAGTCCTGCGCCATGCGCACCAGCGCGTCGTAGGCGGCGGTGTCGCCGTGCGGGTGGTACTTGCCGAGCACGTCGCCCACCACGCGGGCGCTCTTGACCGGCGTGGCCGGCGTGTTGCCGCCGGTGCCGCCATAGCCCAGGCCCATGCGCGACATCGCATACAGGATGCGGCGCTGCACCGGCTTCTGGCCGTCGGCCACGTCGGGCAGGGCTCGACCCTTGACGACGGACAGTGCGTATTCGAGGTAGGCGCGCTGCGCGTAGGTGGCCAGCGCCAGGTCGTCATCCGACCCGCCGCCCTCCCCGGCCAGGTCGAGGACCGTTTGATCGTTCAT